>JALYQY010000034.1 GCA_030855585.1 bacterium
TGGATATCACTGGCACCAGCTTTGACTGCGTATTCAATTAACAGATTTACGGTTTGGGCTATCGGCGAATCTTCAGCTACGTCTTCTTCAGAAACATTTTCATCTAGTTCCTCAGATAAATCTTCTGGAGTCATCACTTTGGTGAGTTCTGTGCCGATTTCTCCACGGTATTGGTCTAAGCAGGCAACAATATTTTGTTTGGTAGCCATAGCTACGCTGATATCTTCACCCAATTGTTTCTTGAGGAAGTTAATAGCCTGCACGTCGTCAGGGTCTTCCATGGCCAGTAGCTTTATACCGTTTGCATCTACACCATAAAGCACTACTTGGTATTGCGTAGCAATCCGCTCAGGAACTAGCTTTAGAATTTCGCGTTTAATATCTTTGGGCTCAAGCTCTACAAAAGGAACCTCTATCTCAGAAGCATAGAGCTTGGTTAGATCTTTTTCGTTGATAATATTGGCTTTTATAACTACGTCTTGCAATGCGGCTTTGTCGTTGCCTGCCTGATCACGAATGTTTTGCATTTGCTCAGCAGTAGCCTTGCCGCTACGAATAAGTAAGTCTTTAACCAGTGCATCAGAGATTCGCATCCCGCTAGTAACTTCTTTCGATTGAATTTCGCTGAACACAAGAATAGATTGGCTGGTTTTTAGCCGTAAACAGACGTACGGTCGGATTTTGATTACTTACAGGACGCATAATTCTTAAGCTTTAGTATATCCTAAGCAAATCCCTGCAGCAATCCTTAACAGTTTGTACCAACCGATGCTAGGGTGGCTTAATAAATCACAGGCGGCGTAAAATACTTGACTGAATGAATATCTACAAGTAAGCTATTGTGTTCATGCTTGCACAGTAACGGAAGTTGAACTATAACACTAGATAAACTAAAGGGAGATAAGGCAATGGCAAAAGCGGTCAAAGACGACGTCGCACCAGAAAATATTAAAGAAGACGGTAAAACCAAGGCTCTTGGCCTAGCCGTAGACCATATCGAAAAACAGTTTGGTAAGGGCACTATTATGCGCCTTGGGGAATCTACGCATCAGAATGTCGAAACATTTCCTACTGGTTCAGTTTCTTTGGACTTAGCTCTTGGCGGCGGTATTCCAAAAGGTCGCATCATAGAAGTTTACGGCCCAGAAAGTTCTGGTAAAACCACCCTAACACTCCACGCCATTGCAGAGGTCCAAAAAAGAGGTGGGGTAGCGGCTTTCATCGACGCCGAGCATGCTCTTGATCCACAGTATGCCCAGCGCATAGGAGTTAATTTAGATAATTTGCTTGTCTCTCAGCCAGATAATGGTGAACAAGCTCTAGAAATTGTCGAATCTTTAGTACGCTCCAACGCAGTTGATTTAATCGTGGTGGATTCGGTAGCCGCACTTGTACCACAGGCCGAAATAGAAGGCGACATGGGAGACGCCCATATGGGCTTGCAGGCTCGTTTAATGAGCCAGGCGCTTCGTAAACTTACGGCAATTATTTCAAAAAGTAAGAGCACGGTCATATTCATTAATCAGCTTCGTATGAAAATCGGTGTAATGTTTGGTAATCCAGAAACAACCACTGGAGGCAACGCTCTTAAATTTTATGCATCTTTGCGTATGGACATCCGTAGAACTTCTCAGATAAAGCAGGGTGATGCTGTAATAGGCAATAGAACGCGTGTAAAAGTAGTCAAGAACAAAGTAGCGCCGCCATTCCGTGAAGCTGAATTTGACATCATGTACAACGAAGGCATTTCGAAGGAAGGCGATGTGCTAGATCTGGCTGCTGCCAAGGAAATCGTCGACAAAAGTGGCGCTTGGTTTGCCTATGAGGGCGAAAAAATCGGCCAAGGCCGCGAAGCTGCCAAAAACTACTTGCGTGAAAATCCCAAAGTCATGGAAAAAATCGCCAAGCAGGTCATGGAAGCCAATAAAGTTTAGATGTCTGAGTTTTCACCAGGTGGTTACAAAGAACTTCCACTCGCTGAACAGGCGACCCAAGTTGGTAATGTGGTAATTATTGACGGAAAAGATCCAAGAGTTGTATGGAGCTATCCGCCTGACAAAGTCTGTGTAAGCGAGGAGGAATTCGTTTTTGGCCGAAACCCAGACGGCATAAGAATGATTAGTCTGATACAGCGAGGCCAGCTCTTGGATATGAAGGGTGAGGTGACACCCGAAGATGCGCTTTCGAATGAACAGTTAAAAGCGTTTGTACTTGCCGTAGAGCAAAGACATCCGGATGCGTTCATGACATACGAGTTGCGTGGACACGTCACAGGAATATTGTTCAATCGTGTTCGAGAAATGCAGGATGTTATAAAAGACTTCGTATGGTTCTCCGGTAAGGAATCGTAATTGTACGGTAAGATAGAGATATGAAAAAGGCATGCTTACTGCACGGAATAGAGGGCGCTTATGGAAACCGTTGGATTCGATGCATAATTACTGTAGAGGAAACGTATAGCTTCAGAGTGCTTTTGCCTAATAAGCTTGATATTCAGGATTGCTTGTGACGGTCACGAACCACGCAATATTTGGGGCGATCTTAGGCGCTGTATTTCAGCCTGTTATTGCTGTGCCGCTGGCATTTGCAAGTCATTTTCTGCTTGATATTTTGCCGCATTTTGGCTTGCCGCGACTAGCGGATAGAAAGAAATCAAAGTTTGTCCGGTTGTTCATCGTAGTTTTAAAGCTCGACACGATAGGGCTCATTGCACTATTCATTATTCTTGGCGTGACGAAAAATTTCGCAATGTTAGCGGCCGCTTTTGCTGCCTTTAGTCCAGATATCGCCTGGGTCTATCGTTATGTCATAACAGAGAGGTGGGGTAGGCTTGAGCCAGGTCAACCGACTCGGTTCAATCGTTTTCATAAAGGTATTCAACGGCTCGAAAGTCCGCAGGGTATTTTACTTGAGATACCACTTGCAGCAGTGATGGTGGCAATTCTTTGGAGATTAACGTGACAGCGACCAATCATGGGCTCTTTGGGGCAGTAATTGCGATTACGTTGCAAAGATATCCAGTTTTAGCAATTGTAATAGCCCCGTTCACGCACTTTGTTTTGGATGCTATTCCTCATTTTGGTGATGATAAGAAGTTGGATCTAAAAAGTAAGAAGTTTTTTCGTATTCTTATTTTTGATTGTTCACTAGCAGTAATTTCCACTTTAATTATTGCCTGGTTTTGGAAAGAAATTTTTGTACTAGTTGTTGTCTGTGCATTTTTAGCAGCCAGCCCAGATATAATGTGGATATATTACGAATACATAAATCCCAAACTCAAGCAAAAACATTTATTGCCCAGATTTCACAGCTGGATACAGTGGTCTCAGACTCCGCATGGCACATATGTTGAGCTAATTTGGTTTCTTATTTTGTTCCCTACTTTGATTATTGCCAGCACTAGGTAGCTGCAGTGCTGGGCCCCTTTTAGAGTAGAAATTACAGCATATTATGAAAATAACATCTATAAAGCAACAAATTAAGAATCCAGAACGAGCTAGTATATTTGTTGACGGTAAATATTCATTTTCTTTAAGTCTTAACGAACTGGTGGCTGAAAAACTTAAAATTAATCAAGACGTGGACGAGCCAGAATTAAAACGGCTTAAGAAATTGTCAGACGACGGCAAGCTCAAAATGCGGGCGCTTGAATGGGTAATGAGTCGGCCTCGCAGCATCAGGGAATTCAAGAATTACATGTACCGTAAAAAAGCTGATCCAGATTTGACAGACAAATTAATTTTGGAGTTCAGCGAAAAAAATTATTTGAATGAATCCCGTTTTGCTGAGTGGTTGAGTGACGTAAGACAAAGGCGCGGTAAGAGCGACCGTGCAATTGCATCTGAGCTTGCTAGCAAAGGAATCGTGCGCGAAATAGTTGATGAAATTATAAAAGGCGACAGCGAACACGATAGACTCAAACTGTTGGTAGACAAAAAATCTAAAATACCGCGCTACAAAGCTGATCCACAAAAACTTATGCAGTATCTCGCTCGGCAAGGTTTCAAATACGACGACATAAAGTTAATTCTGGCTTCAAAAAACGATATTACATAATAAAACTTCTGTTTCCAAGACTAGAATATGGAAGCCTCGGGAGACCGTAAGGGATAGGGGCTAGTTAATCATGTAGCTGGGACGGCGGCAGGAACTTGGGCTTCAATCTTGACGTCTACATCACGAACAACAATGCGTTTATCAGTAATTTCTATAATCTGTGAACGGTCGATAGTCAGCTGTCCATCCGTCAGACTCTTGTATAGCGGCCTAGTAACATATAATTTTTGAATCATCATTGCTTCTGGATCCAAAGCGTAATCAGCAACTTTGCCCATTCTTCGCCTCTGATTAGTCACTACAGGCTTTCCAATTAGCTCAAATTCAAGCTCTAATACTTCTTTTAGACGGATCAAATCTTCTGGGTCGCTCAATGCCTCGTGATCATTTACAGCTATTCCTTGCGGTACAAAATCGCGCACATCTCCGGCCAGAAGTACAACTTGCTGCTTATTAAAGGCATCTTCGCAGAACCAACCTTCTATTTTTAGGTTATTAGGATTTATTATAGGCTCAATTGCTGTGGCCACCCGACCCCCGGTACGCAGACTCATAATAGGTACATTTGAAACCTGTTGACTCAATCTCATCATTGCAACTTTCAGTATACTCTAAAAAATCAAACGCTCATGTTTGTCATGTAGCATTTTGGTAGGAGTAATAGATATATTAATTATACTAATGCTTAAACACAAAATATACAATATTACAACAAAATATTATGCCACATCTATTGCATCTGAAAAAAACAGTACTACAATTACGATTAATTATGAAAAAGCTCCAGTTTCGCTTAAGGTTGGCTGGATCACTGCTAGTAGCAGGCTGGCTTGTGATGGCACCATTTCAGGGGATAAATGCCCAAGAAGTTTCTGAGCCAGAAATTATCATCAGCCGCTACAAAATCACCAGTAGTAACGGACAATTTTTTGAGCTACATAACAATAGTGCAGTAGACATAGACATGTCTGGCGTGCAATTGGCCTATTACAATAATTACGATCTCACCAAAGCAACTAGCAGCAAGTTGGTGTCATTGCAGGGGATATTACCAGCGGGAGGTCACTATTTGGTTAACGACAGTGCCCTTACCATGTGTTTTCAAATGACCGTCGCATCGGCAAGTCTGGGATTTAGTAGTACGGCAGGGATGGTGCAACTTATAAGGCTTCAACAGCAAGTTATCGGCGGCCAGTTTACTAGCCAAGTTTTGGACTACGCGGCTTGGTCGCGTACGGCGGTGTCTGGCGTGCAGCAATTGCCGCCAACTACCAGTACAAATGCATTATTACAAAGAACTTGGCCAAAAGATTTGCCAAAAACAAGTTCTATGCAAAACTGGTTAACCGTGCAACCAAGTGTTAGTGATCCGTGTGTCATGGAATCTACGATTACTAAAGAAATTATTGAACCAACCGTTACCTATACCTTCTTGCCGAGTAATTTACCGCCGGTTCGTTATGTATCGGCGCCTGCTACTACTTCGTCACAAAAAATAAATCGCAACGTTGGTAAAATGGCACCAGTAATTAACGAAGTATTGCCTAATCCGGCCAGTCCTCAGACAGATGCCAACGATGAATTTGTTGAAATATATAATCCCAACTCTAGCAGTTTTGATTTGAGTGGATTTAAGTTGGCTTTTGGTAGTACAAAACCTAGCAAGTATACTTTTCCTGAAGGCACGGTGCTTAAACCAAAGCAGTTCAAAACCTTTAATTCTGGCAGTACCAGCATTAGTTTGACCAATACACTGGCGCAGGTTTGGCTACTTGATCCAAACGAAAAAATAGTTACTACAATTGAGCCTTATACCGATGCAAAATCTGGCCAATCCTGGGCGCGCAATGGCGACAAATGGGCATGGACAGCCGTGCCATCACCTAATGCAGAAAATACACTCAGCCCTATTGTTGCAAGTGGCGCAAGTGGAACCAGCGCTGCTTCTATTTTGGGAATTAATCAAACCGCGGTAAGTACGCCCGGGGCTAAAGTTGCAGCTGCTACTCCCGTCGGACCGGCTCAGTTAGATGATGCAGCTCCGCTTCACCCGGTAATACTTGCGGTAGTAGGCGCTGCCGCGCTAGGATATGCCTTGTATGAGTATCGACACGACTTTGCAAATAAACTCTTCCAGCTCAAGCGCCACTTTCGGGTTAGGCGAAGCCTTAGGACGTAATTGCCGCGGCGGAGAATTATTTATATTAAGTTCTGATCTAGGAGGTGGCAAAACAACATTTACCAAAGGTTTGGCACATGGCCTTGGCAGTATCGATAATGTGTCCAGCCCAACTTTTATGGTCAGCAAAATCTATAAGGGCAAAAACTTAGAACTTAGGCATTTTGATTTTTACCGTTTAAATGAAGGTGGAATGGTTGCCCAAGAATTGGCTGAATATATCGGCGACCCTAAGAGTGTAATAGTTGTTGAGTGGGGAGATCTAATCCACGACTCTCTGCCGATCAAAAATATAACAGTTAAACTACAAAGAGTATCCTCAGGAGAAGATAGCCGCAATATTTTAATCAAAGTTCATCCAGAACTAAAGTATCTAGTAGATGGAATAAAATCATGATTTTAACATTGCGTACCGACAAGCCGGAGTCTGAAATTGGTTTGTATTTGGATCAAGCACAATTAACTTATGAGACCTGGCAAGCGCATAGGCAGCTGGCGGAGACTTTGCATCAAAAAATTCACGACATGTTAATTTCAAAAAATGTTGATTTCAAAGACCTTAGCGCTATAGTTTGTTATCAAGGACCAGGCAGTTTTACTGGACTAAGAATTGGAATAAGTGTGGCAAACGCCTTAGCCCATTCTCTGAACATACCAATTGTAGGTGAAGAGGGCGAAGTAAGTTGGCAGGACCGCGGCATGGAGCGTTTAAAAAGTAGTCAAAACGACAAAATTGTTTTGCCTATATATGGTGCGCCTGTTCATATTACTCAATCTCGGAAGTAAAAAACTGTTTTTACAACACTAAAAGTGCTATTCTAAATTTAGGATTTTCAAGTTTTGGGATTTCCGTAAAATTATTATTTGATTTTCTGTAGTTGCAGCTAATGGCTAATGAAGTGATAGTGATGCCTCAAACAGCGGCGCTCAGACTGATAGAAAGAAGGTTATTTATATGGAACCAATAATTACAATAATATTGGCTCTAGTTGGTGCTGGAGCTGGATATGGCACAAGCCAAGTAATTACTAAACAAAAACTCGGCACGGTTGAAGCTGCCGCCGAAAAAGAACTCAAAAAAGCTAAAAAAGAAGCCGAAGAAAGCTTAAGTAAAGCCAGAGAAGAGGCCGCCGAAATATCCGAAAAAGCCCGCAAGGACGAGGCCCAACGACGAAAGGAAATCAAAGAGATAGAATCACGCTTGATAGGCCGTGAAGAATCTTTGGACAAAAAGCTGGATACTATAGATAAGCGAGCCGAAGCCTTACGTAAGAGTGAGGACGAAGTAGAGACGCTTAAGAACGAGATTCGCGAAATACGTACTAAACAACAAGAAAAGCTAGAAAAAGTTGCCAAACTAAGTAAGTCCGAAGCTACCGAAAAATTAATGCAAATGACTGAGCGCGACATCAAAAACGATATGGTTGGGCTAGTAAACAAGTTGCAAAACGAAGCCAAAGATTTGGCAGAAGAAAAAGCCGCTTATATTATTACCAGCGCCATGGAGCGCATGGCCAGTGAAGTAACGGCCGAGCGTACTGTCACAGCTGTTAAGTTAGAAGACGAAGAGATGAAGGGTCGAATTATTGGTAAAGAAGGCCGTAATATTCAGGCCTTGCAGCGTGCTACTGGCGTCGACATAATGGTTGACGATACACCAGGCATGATTATCTTAAGTTCTTTCGATCCAGTTAGACGAGAAATCGCCCGCATAGCTCTAGAGACTTTGCTCAAAGACGGCCGTGTGCATCCGGGTCGCATTGAAGAAGTAGTCGAAAAAGCTCAAAAACAAGTTCAAAAAGACGTTATGCATGCCGCCGAAGATGCAGCTCGTGAAGTAGGAGTAATCGGAATTCCAAAAGAAGTTATGCAATTGCTTGGTGAGCTCAAATACCGCACCAGCTACGGCCAAAACGTACTTAAGCATTCTACAGAGATGGCCCATATTGCCGGCACGATTGCTGACCAAATTGGTGCCAATGTTAAAACTGCCAAGTATGCAGCTCTAGTTCATGATTTGGGCAAAGCCTTGACTCACAAAGTAGAAGGTAAACATCACCATATTAGCGGTGAAATGTTGCGCAAATATGGTGCGCCAGAAGAAGTTGCATTAGCCGCCGAGCAGCATCACGATGATATAGAGGCTACCTCCACAGAAGCATTAATTATCAGAGTAGTGGATGCAATTAGCGCATCTCGCCCTGGGGCACGCAATATTAGCGCCGAGAACTTTGGCGAACGTATGCGTGATCTTGAAAACACTGCACTTGGTTTCCCAGGTATCGACAAAGCCTACGCAATTAGCGCTGGCCGTGAAGTTAGAGTATTTGTAAAACCACAGGATATCGATGACCTTAGTGCTATCAAGCTTGCACGAGATATTGCCACCAAGATCGAAGCAAGCATGCAATATCCTGGGACAATCAAGGTCAATGTCATCCGAGAAACTAGGGCTATAGAATACGCTAAGTAGATGCAGTCAGAAATAGAAGCTACTTTTTTAGACATAAATCACGACGAACTGCGTATTAAACTTCGTGATGCTGGTGCTATATGTTCGCAACCAATGCATGACATGAAAAGAGTGGTTTATGATTACGAAGATTTACGCTTAGATAAACAAGCCGCTTGGATTCGTATCCGCCAAGAAGCTAACAAAATTACAATGTCATTTAAGCAAAGACAAGCTGAAACAATTGAAGGAATGAAAGAAATCGAGTTCGAAATCAGTGATTATGAAGCAGCCTGCCAATTCATGGAATCAATTGGATTAAAACAGAAAGCCACTCAAGAAACTAGGCGTGAAGTATGGCAACTAGAAAATTGCGAGATTATGTTAGACGAATGGCCGTGGATTCCAGCTTATGTAGAGGTTGAAGGTAGCAGCGAGGCATCTGTTAGGAAAGTTTCTAATATTTTGGGTTTTTATTATGAAAATGCTGTGTTTGACAGTACCGACGGAATTTATCAAAATTATTTTGATATCACACGTACAGAAATATCAACAATACCAATAGTATTTGGAGCAGTGCCGGAATGGCTGGAGGCAAAAAGGAAATGAAGATACTGTACATAGGTGATATCATGGGCAATCCTGGAATTGAAACTGTCGAAAAGGTTCTGCCTGATGTTACTAAAGAATACGCTGTAGATTTAGTAGTTGCTCAGTCCGAAAACGTAACTGATGGCAAAGGCTTGTCGGTGGCAGATTACGAACGATTAAAGGCTGCAGGCATCTCAGGTTTTACCAGCGGCAATTGGACGATGCACCGTGAAGAGATCTATGGCTTACTCGATAATCCATATGAGCCGATAACACGCCCAGCAAATTATCCGGTTGGCACGCCTGGTCAAAGGCACAAAATTATTGATACGGGCAAAGGAAAAGTCCTATTAATTAGTTTGTTAGGTACAATTGTTGGCAAAGATTCCGAAAAACCTGTAGATAATCCTCTAAAAGTTATAGACGAAATATTACAAACTTTGAGTAGTCAGGAATATTTGGCGATTATCGTGAACTTTCATGGAGATTTTAGCTCCGAGAAGCGAATCATTGGCTATTATCTTGACGGTCGTGTTACGGCAGTTGTTGGAGACCACTGGCATGTACCGACGCACGACGCCATGATACTGCCAAACGGTACGGCGCATATTACAGATGTTGGCATGTGCGGGTCACTGCACAGCAGTCTTGGTATTAAATTTGATAGTGTTGTGCCACGCTGGCGCGATAATATTCAGACCCGAAACGAGCTTGAGACAAAAGGCCCTCGACAATTTAACGCAGTACTTATAGAATCCGACGACTTAGCCATTAGAGCCAATTCCATAGAACATATCCAAATAATTCTATAAGCACTGATAAACCATCATGGTATGCTTAATTATAGTTAAATTGTTCTGGTGAGCTGGGAAGTCTGGTCAGCATCGATTATTAATATGGGGGCTTCTAAACTTGAGAGAAAAAGTAAAAATCTTAGCACTAAAACTACACCCCAAAAGAGTGTCGACAATTTTTGAAACCTTTCTAAAAGACGAGTCCATTGGCGGAAAATTAATATTGGTTGCCGCAGTGCTGTCGCTAATAATTGTCAACTCCCCCCTCCTTGATGAGTTTGAACATTTTTGGCATTTGCCACTGTCAATCGGTATAGGCGGATTTAGTTTATCGCTTGATCTAAGGCATTGGGTCAACGAAGGCCTAATGGCATTCTTTTTCTTGGTGGTGGGCTTAGAAATAAAACGCGAATTAGTAAAAGGCGAATTAAAAGATTTTAAAAACGCCATCCTACCAATTGGCGCTGCCGTTGGCGGCATGATAGTTCCGGCCTTAATTTATTTATTATTTAATTTAAACTCTGGTGCCATACAAGGCTGGGGGATTCCGATAGCAACAGATATCGCGTTTGCGGTTGCTGTGCTATCGTTGCTAAGTAACAGAGTTCCTGTGTCGTTAAAAATATTTCTTTTAACACTTGCCATAGCCGATGATATTGGTGCAATATTTGTTATCGCCCTGTTCTATGCAGAAATTATAAACTACTGGTATTTGTCAGCGTCATTTTTACTTGCCATCGGAATTTTCATATTTAGAAAACGTCTAACTTTTAGATTAGGGTATGTTGTATTGTTGGGTGTAGTGCTTTGGCTGACTACACATTTGTCTGGAATTCACGCGAGTATAGTTGGGGCTATAATGGGCTTTTTTGCGCCGATTGCCGTGTCTAAAGATAAAGTCTCTGCTGCAGAAAAAGTAGAAAAATTCATCTTGCCTATAACCACCTTTTTTATCTTGCCAGTCTTTGCGTTTGCAAATGCTGGATTTATTGTAAGCGCAGATGCGCTTAATTCTAACCAATCAATTTTGTGGGGAATTTTCGGTGGTCTAGTGTTTGGTAAAGCACTTGGCATATATCTAGCTTCTTGGTTGTTAGTTAAGTTAAACATTGCATCATTACCACAAGGAGTAACATGGAGACATATTATCGGCATCGGTTTTATAGCTGGTATCGGCTTTACGGTTTCTATTTTTATAACTGAACTGGCGTTTTCGGATAATCAATCATTCTTAAATACAGCCAAAATGAGCATATTCATCGCCTCAGCAGTTAGCGCTCTACTTGGCTATATAATTCTTCGTACAACAAAGCATCAGCCCTCGATCTAACTTCTCTTACGGTATTGGATTTATGATAGCATCACGCTGTCAAGTTATTGCAAATATTATAAATTTATGCCATAATACTTGTATGTCTGAACTTGTTTCTCCGCAAGAAATCACTAGTGCATTTTATCCAGAAGGTATTGAGCAAGAAACAGTATTGGCTGGAGGAATTGTTAATACGACTTTATTAGTTACGGATGCTGCGAAGCAACGTAGTATTCTTCAGCGTCTAAGTCCTATTTTTGACGAATCAATGGCAGAAGATTTTGACGCTGTTTCGGAACATTTGTTAACAGAAGGTTGGGAAGTTGCAAGAGCAGTCAAGTCAACAAGTGGCCGTTCATATATTTCTGACTTAAATGGTGGCTTATGGCGTTCATTCACATTCATAGAATCAGATGGCAATTTACCTGCTGTAGGCTTTGAGTCCAGTGTAGCCTTAAGCGGTCTTTTGGGCGCTCTTCATAATTCACTCTCTCGACTAGACTATACGCCACGCTTTTCGCTGCCTCATTTTCACGAAACAGCTTACTATGCTGATAAGTTAGAATCTTTACTGCCAAAAATATCAAATGCTGATGCACAAAACTTAGCTATGCAAGCAATAATCATCACCCGTAAACAAGCTATTCCTCAAGAACCAGCTCAGCTCATTCATGGCGATCCTAAGATGACCAATGCGCTCTATCGTGATGGTGTTCCATTTACGTTTATTGACTTCGATACACTTATGAAAGGAAATCCGTTAGTTGATGTCGGCGATATGCTCCGCTCCGTGACTGGCAAAATGGTAGTCAAGAATCCTAACTTTAGTCCCAGTGATATAGAACCCGTTATTGAAGCCTATTATGAACAAGCAAAGCCCAATGTGGACGAAGAGAGATTCGTTCAACAAGCCCTCAATGCTGGCCAAGTGATTGCACTTGAGCTTGGAATCCGTTACCTCATCGACTCAGTAGAAGACAGCTACTTTGATTGGGATAGAGAACAATTCGACAGTAGAAGATCTCATAATATTGTCAGAGCCGAAGCTCAATGGCAAACGTATGAAGCCTTAGGTTAGTAGAAATAACAAAGTATAGAAATTTAGATGTCTGTCTTCTAACAATAAGTAGTACGTGTCAGTTTGATTTTTTATCGGGGTGAAAGGACTCGACCTAGTAGCTCGCGAAGAGCTAAAGCATTCGCTCGGCCATAGCTACGAAAACATAAATGTCCAGTGGACATTTATGCCTGTCGGTTCGAGTCCTCCAATCAAAGCCAAACAAAAAGGGCCTCCAAAGAGACCCGTTTTGTTTGGTCGACGTACTGTGTCCTTAAACGAACCTATACTCCAGACTCTCCATAGCTTACTCCTAAACTTCGGTAGCATCCAGAGTAGGCTAAGGTCGCTCAATCTGTTACTGGAAGGATTACGGTCCAAGCCAGCTACCGACTTACAATTTTTGCTATGACCCGTCATTGCCTTAATTTGATACACTTTAAGTGATGGAAGATGTAAAACTACCAGATTTGAGCAAGGTTAGGGGATCAGATAGCAAAAGAGAGCTACCGCCCCAGACATCTGCTGAAGACACGTCTAACTGGGAGAACAGGGCTATTGCCTTACCTAACCCCAAAAGACCTTATGCAGAGTTCATTTTTGGTGGCAATGATTTAGATTTTATTGATAGGACCGTCAATCCATACCTTGAGCAAGAGCGACTTAAATCTATAAAAACAAGAAATAGACAAGTTCCGTAGATATACCAGCAATTTGTTGAACCTAGTTAAGCAATGAACAACTGTATCTTGGCTTTGATACCAGTCCCTTATTGTTGGGCTGCTGCCGTATCAAAATTAGCCTGAACAGCTTCTTTGATTTCGTCAGTATAGTGGGGAGTTCTACTAAACAGATGTGCCAATCCTTCACGATTGCCACGCACACCAAGACCTTGTGCTATCCCAGCAGCCGTCATCGTTGCTACGTATTTACGTGCCTGAGGAACAATCACCA
Source organism: bacterium (assembly GCA_030855585.1). Lineage (GTDB taxonomy): Bacteria > Patescibacteriota > Saccharimonadia > Saccharimonadales > JACDBH01 > JALYQY01. The sequence goes on from JALYQY010000034.1 coordinate 13,396, forward strand.
TATC
>JALYQY010000063.1 GCA_030855585.1 bacterium
CTCCACTGGTTTATAACTTTCGGCAACATGCTCGGCAAGTTTCAAAATAGCTTCTTTGTCTTTGGTATCTGGCTCGGCACCGCCATCGATAATCTCCAATAACTTTGGATGTTTGCTTTTAAATTCACGCAGCAAAGCGCCCTCGGCGTTTTTAATTTTACTAACTTCTACTTTGTCAAAAGCGCCCGATGTAGCAGCTAGTAACATGACATACATTTGCCAGGTACTGTAAGGCGTATATTGTGGCTGTTTCAAAAGTTCTGTTAAGCGCTGGCCACGTTCAATACGCTGCTTTGTATCGGCATCAAGATCGGTACTAAATTGAGAAAATGATGCAAGCTCACGGAATTGTGCCAAATCTACACGCAACGACTTAGCAACCGATTTGACAGCACTGGTTTGGGCTGCACCACCAACACGCGATACACTTAGTCCCACCGAAACAGCCGGACGGATACCTTGATAAAACAAGTTAGTCTCCATAAAAATCTGACCGTCGGTAATAGATATGACGTTGGTTGGAATATATGCCGAAATATCACCAGCTTGAGTCTCAATAATCGGCAGGGCGGTTAAGCTGCCGCTACCAAGTTCATCATTAAGTTTTGCAGCTCGTTCCAACAAACGAGAGTGTAGATAGAACACATCGCCGGGATAAGCTTCTCGGCCTGGCGGGCGGCGAAGTAGCAAGGACATTTGACGATATGCGGCAGCATGTTTAGACAAATCATCGTATATTATCAGCGCATGCTGTTTATTATCACGGAAATATTCTCCCATTGTTGCACCCGAATAAGGAGCTAAGTACTGCAGCGGGGCAGGGTCGGCTGCACTGGTTGCAACCACAATAGTTTGCTCCATCACACCCTCGCGCTTGAGGCGTTCCACAAGACGGGCAACCTTGCTCATCTTTTGGCCCACAGCAACGTAAATGTTGATAACACCGGTGTTCTGTTTGTGCTGGTTTATCATAGTATCGATAGCGATAGCTGTCTTACCAGTTTGACGATCACCGATGATAAGCTCCCGCTGGCCTCGGCCAATCGGTACCATGGCATCGATGGCGATAATACCCGTCATAAGTGGCTCATGCACACTTTTGCGTGCCAGTACGCCTGGGGCAATTTTTTCGGTAGGAGAATTAAGCTTTGCTTTGATAGCGCCCTTGCCATCTAATGGACGGCCAAGTGGGTCAACTACACGGCCAATTAACTCTGGACCGACAGGAACTTCAACGATCTTACCAGTTCGCTTAGCGCGAGCACCAGCTTTTACCAATGTGTCGTCGCCGAGTAGCACGGCTCCAATTTCTTCGGTGCCGAGGTTGAAGGCAAACGCCGTCATAACACTGCCATCAGTAGTTTCTATATCAACCATTTCGTTATAACCAACCGTTGTTAGGCCGTAAATCCACACAACCCCATCACCAATTCTTGTTACGATGCCTGTTTGTTCTATCTCGGGTCGTTTTTTTAGAGTTTCTATAGCTGCTCGAATATCGGCAGACAGATCAGCTATAGAAAAATCGTTCATTGAATTCTGTGTTGCCATTCTACTTCCTTTCCTCAGATAAAGACCGTTTAAACAAATTGAGTTTTGACTTTATTGATAAATCTAAGACCTCATTAGGCAGTTCAATACGTATTCCGCCTATAACAGTCTCATCAATCCGCTGATCCAATGTTACAACCTTGGCATTCTCAAAATGATCGAGAAGCATATTTTTGATATCACTTAGTACCTCTGGGGTTAGTTCGTGAGCGCTAATAGCAACAGCTTCAATACAGCCGTGTTCCTGGCGATAAAGCATGACATCACGCATCAATGAATCAATATCAAGCTTTTGCGAGTGCTGCGCCAAAAAAGCCGCCACACTCTGTACCAATTTTTGCCTATCAGTGACATGCAATGTTTTCTCACCAATAATTTCAGCAATTTCTTGGCGTGTAGCGGCTAGAATCATTATTTTTTACGACCTTGCTTAATTACTTTGTCGATTAGTTCAGAGTCTTTTTTTGCATCGACTTTTTCATTCACCACGGCCTCAGTAGCTTCTGATACTAATCCGGCGATGTCTTTTTCTAGTTTGCGGCGAGCTTGCTCAGCCTCTTCGTTAATTCTAGCTTCGGCGTCAGTCAACATGTTCTCAGTCTTTTTGTGAGCAGATTTTTCAGCTTCACGTACAATTTCACGACCTTCTTTTTGGGCGTCATTAATAATTGCATCCGCATCATGACGAGCTTCACGGACTATTTTGGCAGTTTCTTTTTCAAGTCGTTCACGCTCTTTTTGCATCTCAAGACCATGACGTACGCCCTGATCAATAACCTTATAGCGCTGGTCTAATATTTTAACAATACGATTAAAAGCAAATTTTTTGAGCAACAAAAAAACTAGGATAAATGTAATTATCTGAATAATAAATGCCTGGGCGCTTAGGCCCAAAATTCCGCCCTCTGTTTTCTCCGCGGCTTTTTCGGCTGCTGCAAAATAAGTTGGTAACATTTATGCATCCTCCTTTGGGTCGATTGTAGGGTGTAGGGTGTAGGGTGTAGGGTGTAACCCGCTAGTGGCAATCCGACCCTTAACCCTTAACCCTTCACCCTTTTGTATAGAACGAATCATTTGACTCCTTGGAAAGCATTAAATTATAAACAAACTTGCAAATACTAATAGCGCCATCAATTCTACGATAGCAATTACCACGAAAACTTGTCCAAAATATTTGGCCGCCTCTGGGTTACGACCTACGGCGTTCATAAATGCAGAACCGATCAAACCGATTCCGATAGCTGGCCCAAGCATTCCAAATCCCATCATGATGCCTTTGGCTAATACTTCTGTATCCATTATTTTTTCTCCTTAGTTAACATTAATTAATTGACCTCATTCTTACCCACGAGCACCTTCCAGCTTAGCCATTTCATTCGCTACGACGGTTTCGACGTCATGGTCATGTTTTATGGCAGCGGACAGGTACATAATTGTAAGCATGGTGAATATATAGGCTTGCAACGCGCCCACAAATAATTCAAGCACGATGAAGGGCAGAGCAGTTATAGGCGCCGCAAAACTACCTAGGTAAGTAAAGATTGCAATAATAATTTCACCGATGGCAACGTTCAAAAACAACCTTAGTGCCAGCGAACCAATACGAGTCAGCTCCGAAAACAGCTCAAACACTCCCAGTAAATATGTGGCTGGATTTTTCAGAGAGCCAGCAAAATAATGACGGATATGCTTTGCAAAGCCGGATTCTCGGATGGCAAAGTACTGTACCATAACCATCATAACGGTGCTAGCTGCAAGCGTACCGTTAAGGTCGGCCGTAAAAGGACGTAAGACAGGATTATTATTATATGTCAGTGCTTCACCTACACCCGGGGCTAGCCCGAGCCAGTTACTGAGCATCACAAAAAAGAAAGCTGTAGTAAAGAACGGAGCATATCTAATGGCTTTTTTGCGGGATCCAAGCGAACCCTGAATAGTGCTTATAATAAATTCTGTTCCCAGTTCGACGAATTGTATTAAGCCTTTTTTGGGTTTTATAGTCATGCGATTAGCAGCTATCGTTAATAAAATAATGATTATTATCGAGCTAATAGTTCCGTACAAAATAGAATTAGTGATACTGTACTCACCAATTTTGAACAATTCGCCAGGCGTTATATGGATTGCCGGTCCGGACTCTTCTGTGGCTGCAAAAATTGATAATAAATTGATCATTTAGCTGGATTTTTACCCTTAGGTTTAGATTTTGAATTTATTGCCTCATCAAGAGCTGCTTGAGCAGTCATTTCGTTGTAGGTCTTAGCGATAATCATACCGGCGCCAAATATTGCTATAAAAAAGGTAGCCAGTGTTAGCGACGGTTCAGTGTCAAACTTTTTATCAAGTTGGACTCCTATAAAAATGGGTATTAATACTGTAAGTGCCAATCGCCAACCCATACTTAACGTGCTAGCTAGTAGCTGACTGCGGGCATTAAAATACGAAAAGTAATCCATTGTGGGATCAACTTTCGCGATTTTATTCCTTTTATCGCGCAATAAAACTTTACCCATTAACAGACTTACTATAACAGAGACATTGCTACAGGCACAAGATAACTTTTACTGAGTTATTTGATAGAAAATATAGCCTAATAATTATTTTTAAGATGAGATTTTTATTTAATCCCAAAAAGTGGCACGCATTAAGCGCTGTTTGAAACTATTATGACCAGCCCCATTTAGACCAGAGCAGCTAGCCGGATCTTGCTTCTTATTGACTTCTTCAGCAGTCGAGCTGGCTCGAGCATATTGTTCTTTAAGTGCATTGTCTGAGGTTTCCCCGAAAGAAACAAGCAACTTGTCCATGTTACCAATCACTTTATTATCTATTCTGTCTATAGCCACTCCATTCAAAATATAAGATAGTTTGGTGTCTCCTGCGGTCTGGTAAACCATATCCCTAGTTTCTAACACTTCGTCACCTACATTCCATCCAATATTCTGGAAGAAATTTCCAAAGGTAACGCGTTTGTCATGGATGTGAATGACATCGCCGACTTCTTCATGCATGTGCACCCTACCCCTGGGATTGTTTTCATATTCGGAACTACATGCAGCTATCTCTTCATAGTAAGTCGTATCACGAAATTCCACTTGTTGGCCATTGATATAAACCGCAAAATTAGCATGATAATGAGTTTCTTCTGGATTAACTACAATAAATCGTACGGCCACCAACCATAAAATTCCTGTCAAAAAACTAGCTGCTACCAACAATATTACAGATTTCCTGCTATAGTTATGGGCCTTTGGCCTGCCAATAACACGTTGGCTATCTACCGCTTTTTGTTGCTTATCCATTAACTACAGTATACATAACTTTTAAACCAATGGTTTCAAAAATTTATGATTAAAATGCTAAACTTAAATTGTATGAGACTATTTGCCCACAAAGGTGTCGATCACGCTACAGAACTAGAATCAACTACTCACGCCACTTCTAGTCCGCTGCTTATGATAGCGCTAATTAGCATTGTCACGTTAGGAATATTATTGGCTATAGTCTACATAGCTCGCAGAAAACAAGTCGCTCAGGCAAGAATAAAGAAAGGTGATGAATAATGATAACTGTTTACAGTGCAAGCTGGTGTGCTTTTTGTCATGCCGCTATGCAATATTTTGACAAATTAGGCGTCAAATATACTATCAAGGATGTCGAAAAAGACCACTCATTTGCTGAAGAATCTGTACAAAAATCCGGTCAAATGGGCATTCCAGTCATAGATATTGATGGCGACATAATTGTCGGTTTTGACCGACCAAGGATAGACAGTTCGCTACGCGAGCACAAATTGATGCCATAACTTCTGTAAAAGGTGACAATTCTCACAGACAGTTTGCCAACTTTGCGCTACTGTTTCAGTATGAGTGAAGCATTGGTAAATGTTGTATATGACAATCCGCTTCATAGTGGATCTGTATATGGGGCCAGCGAGCGTGAGGACTTTGACGAGCGTGAGCCTTACAATCCTGCACTTCAAGAAATACCCCGAGATTTAAGGGATTCAATAGCTTCTGGCAGTGGAGAAATAGCTGCTGGTCAAGTAGCCGAAGTAATCCAGATCTCTTTAGAAGAGGAATCACCGGCCGTACGTCCACCGACTCTTCACGGCACAGCGATCAGCCTAGAAGGGGTTAGAGTTATCGTGCGTGACAAATTACTCTCAAGAGATGAACGACTCAAGAAATTACTTTCCTATGCCTGGGAATCGGAGAGTCCCGATGAGCCAATTGTTCCCGAAAGACTTTTGAAATTTATTCCAAACAGCCCTGTGGACTGGATGTCTGAACGGGATGCCGCTCATGAATCTTATGATTCCATGATCACAAACATTAAAAGGTTAGAACTATACTTGGCATCCCATAACAGAGACGGCGATTCTAATCGCTACAAGATTGATGAAATTATTGAAGAAACCATGCAATATAACATGACACCTCTACTTAGAAACCTAAGGTTTATGAACCATCAAACTATGGGTCTACCAGAAGTCGCACGTGCTGAATTAATTACGCGCATGATACTTTATGAAGCCGATTTGGCGGCCGATAGTGCCAAACTCAAATAGAAATCATTCTTAGCATTTAAAAATACCGTTATACTGTTATTACGTATGGCGTTTGAGGATTATAAAACCAAAGAATCGGTTGTAGTGGTTTACACAGGTGAGGGCAAGGGTAAAACTTCTGCCGCTGTTGGTTTGACTGCCAGAGCACTTGGAGCCGGTTGGCGAGTAGCATTTATTCAATTTATAAAAAGTTGGCAAGTATCAGAACATGACTTTTTCGACAAAATTGCGCCACTTTACGACCAAAAATTTATGTTTTTCAAGGGAGGAAAGGGGTTTTATAACGCTGGCAGCTTAAGCCAAGAAGGAGTTACCGATGCAGAGCACCGTAAATCTGCTACAGAAACCTACCAGATTGCGCTAAGTGCCTTAGCTAGTGGAGATTACGACATAGTAATCTGTGACGAAATTAACAACGCTATAAACGACGGCTTATTGACTACCAAACAGCTACAAAAACTTATTACAAGCCGCTCACCCAAAACCAGTCTGTGTCTGACTGGCAGAAACTTTCCTGAAGAATTATTAGAAATTGTCGATATAGCTACTCATATGACCAAAATGAAGCATCACTTCGACGATAAGTTTCTGGCCAACAAAGGCATAGATTTTTAGTGCTTCTTTACCAAAGAAGCAAATGTTCTACCACTTTTGGTGGCGAAAGTGGTGCAAAGCCACTGGGTCGAACCATCTCACGGGTAGCGGCCAGTCAAAAATACAATGCCAAGCAGAACTCACCCTTCTTCTTTCTATCTTTAAAAGCATAATAAGGGCTTAAACACCTGCTTGGACAACAATTGTATTTATTGACGCCACTCCGCCGTAGAGCTGCTTCATACCCAAACCCAAAATCTCCATGTGACAAATCTTCTGAAGAAGATTTGGGTTTTAAACAAAGACTACGGCAGTTTGATATACTTCAGATATGAAGCGAGCCGTCATTGTACATTGTTGGGGTGGTGACCCAAACTATGCCTGGTATCCTTGGGTTAAAACTAAGCTTGAAGAACTAGGTTACCATGTTGAGGTCCCCGCTATGCCAAATACTGAGGAGCCTGCACTCGCAACCTGGCTTCCATATCTAAGAGAAGTAATTGGGGAGCCGGACGCCGAACTTTTGCTTATCGGGCATAGTATAGGTACCGTTACGATCATGCGTTATCTTGAGACCATGTCGGCTGAGCAACAGATTGATAAAGCAATATTAGTCGCCGGTTTTACCGACCAGTTGGGGTTTCGAGAACTGGAAAACTTCTTCGAAACTCGGCTTGATTTTTCAAAGATAAAAGCTACTTCACATAATGAATTTATTGTTATCCAATCGAATAATGACCCTTTTGTTTCAGAACAGTACGGAACAAGACTGAAAGAAGAACTGGATGCACGGCTAATCATAAAGCACGCCGCCGGACACATGTCTGGTGCTGTTGATAGTGAAGCTGCCTGCACAGAACTACCGGAAGTCATTGAAAATATTTAAATAACTAGCTTACGTTAGATTAACTTTTTAATTAATTCCACTGTTGTCGATGGGGCTCTTGCTCATGCATAATGATTGCTATGCTTTTTGCCGCTGCGAGTGAGGTACTCAAACTAGACATCTCTGTCACCTGGTGGCATTGGGTGTTATTGGGGGGCTGGTTTCTTTTCCTTATATTATTCGACGTCTTGTTTGTGCACCGCAAGGACCATACGCCGACACTCAGTGGGTCGGTCAAACAAAGTCTTGTCTGGATTGCTCTTGGAGTAGGCTTAGGGGCAGTCATTTGGGGAGTATACGGCGCCGAAGCCGGTGGACAATATTTCAGCGGCTACTTGATCGAAAAATCATTGTCTGTTGACAACGTATTCGCGTGGTCCGTCATCCTGGCTTATTTTAAAATACCCAAAAAATACCAGCACCGCGTTTTGTTCTGGGGAATACTAGGCGCTATTGGTATGCGGGCTATTTTCGTATTTGCCGGCATAGCACTTATAGATCGGTTCGAGCCCATCCTAATCTTATTTGGCCTAATACTGCTGTGGAGCGGCTTTAAGCTACTTCGGACCCGTGAAGAGGATGAGTTTAATCCCGAAAAAAGCTTTTTATACCGCCTAGTCAGAAAATTAATCCCAGTCAGCCATCATCTTGATGGACACAAATTATTCACCGTAGAAAACGGCAAACATGTCGCCACTGTTCTATTTATGGCGTTGCTTGTTGTAGAGGCAACCGATGTGGTGTTTGCAGTCGATTCGGTACCGGCAATCCTGGCCGTTTCTGTTAATCCTTTTATTATTATAGCCAGCAATGCTGCGGCCATATTAGGCATGCGGGCGCTATATTTTGTGTTTGAATTTATCAAGGACAAATTCTGGCTTCTCAATCACGCCCTCGGACTGTTGCTATTATTTGTCGGCTTCAAACTGCTAATCGCACCAGCAAGCTTATTCGGCATGGACTGGTTCAATATCCATCTTCCGACAACCTTATCGTTAGGCATTATCACGTTGTTAATTGGCGGTGCTATTGGTGGATCGCTAATAATCAAGAATCCTCACCCTTTAAAGGAAGAATGATCCGATGGCCGGCTTGCTTACAAAGCGCCAGAAAAAAAGATTGTTGTCGGCGTGCTTAAGTCTATTACTGGCACTAGTCCTATGGTTTGCTGGCAGGCAAGGCTGGCTTGAAAAACCTGCAGATGGCGCCAAACAAATGCAGCCGGGACAGTATAAAGTACTGACATTCGAGGACGGTGACACTATAACTGTGGATATGAACGGTATGAAAGAACGAATAAGGTTTATTGGCGTAGACACACCAGAAACACATGATCCACGGTTTCCTGTGCAGTGTTTCGGTAAAGTGGCCAGTGAGTATACGAAAACATTGATTAGTGAAAATCCGGTTCGGCTAGAAGCCGATCCCCAAAACACCAACCGAGACCGCTATGACCGTTTGCTTAGATATGTGTACTTGCCAGATGGCAAACTAGTAAATGCAGAAATAATCAAACAGGGTTACGGATTTGCCTATACATTATTTCCTTATGAAAAACTTGAAGAATTTAGGGCCTACGAACGAACTGCAAGAGAACAAAATTTAGGTTTGTGGGGTACTTGCGACGTTAATGAGGTAGATGACAAGCGTACTACTAGCCCAGCTTTACAGTAATTATTCTGCGAAGATAGCTATCAAAACGAGCCAAACTATGGGCGATAAGCATAGGTGTATAAGAAAAATAAACCATGTATACTCCTACCCAACCCAACCAAGCTCGTTTTAGGCCGTGTTTTTCCAGCGTCCGAGGCCACATTATTAGATACTTCATGTGATCCGACCTAGTTGATCGCTTATTGCTAGTTAGGCGCGAATCAACGCCAACTTTAAGACTAGGGTCATAATGGATTTTGACGCCTTTATCGTGCAAGTGCATCCCCAGATCAATATCTTCATGAATTGTAGTGTCATTATGAACTTCATCTTTTACGGACTGCCAAAGATGCTTTCCAAAAGCCATATTTGATCCCCATGCGATATAGTGACCCAAGATAAACAAATTAGCCCGAAAAGCCACCTGGCCTTGAACCCAACCAAAAAAACTTGGCAAAGCTAAATCATAAAAATAACTGCCACCGGTCAGCAACTTGCCCGGATGTTCTGACAAATAAGAAGTAACTCGCTCTACCCAAGTCTCAGGCAGACGCGTGTCAGCATCGATCCGGCCAATAATATCGCCTTTAGCTGCATTAAAACCGGCGTTTCTGGCATACGAGATACCTCGCTTGGACTCATTTATCACCTTAACAAAAGGGAACTTTTGAGCTAAAACTACCGAGCCATCGCTAGAACCGTTA
>JALYQY010000012.1 GCA_030855585.1 bacterium
TAAGGTATCCTTCAGCCGTTTGTCCGGCGGTGATGGTTGGATAAATGCTTTGGCTATAGAACGTTGCGTAATAACCGGGTCCTTTAGTGCTGCCAAACCAGTCGGTGAAGTATAGCGTAAAATTACGGTTGCCATAGGCGCTACACGAATCCCCCGTCCCATACCCAGCATTAAGAGCAGCTTGGTTTGGTTGGTAGGGGGTATAATTGTATAAAGCTTGTGTTGTTCGGTTTTGAATGTTAACCGTAGTTCCTCTGCAAGCACCATTTGGGCTCCACTGGATATAGTTATCACCGAGCACATAGGGGGTGTACCATGTTGGACTGTTGTTTAAAATGGCCCTGAACATTGTCGCTGACCAGTTGAGCTGGTTAGTGAGTCCATAGTATTGTGTGTCACAAGGAGCTGTGTCTGGACATCCATACCCCGTCGCGGAACGATACTGGATGTTTAAGGGCCATGTGTCTGTCACTAGGCCCTGCTCTTTTTGTAAAAGTGCGATCAACACCTGAGGATTTATTGAGTATTTCTGGGCAGAGTTAAAGATAATTTGTGCAGCAGAGATTCCGTTTTCGCTGTAATCTTTCAGGCATGTAAAAGTTGATTGATTGTATCTGGACTGTCCCCACTCCCATCGTTGTACCTTGCCGTCACTATTAAGGTCTGGGCCTCCGTATTCTGAGAGTTGCTGACCGTTGGTGTCGCACGCTCCAACCTTACTATTTAAGAAGGTTTGAATCTGACTGACCGTCATGCTGTCTTTGTTTGTCATGACCGCATCGTCCATTATGAGGCCAGCACTCCACCCTGCGAGCGAGCTTGCGTTTGTCGGTTTTTGCAACAAACCCAAGCAACCTAGTGTCGAAAGTAGTACGATAAAAATACCAACGCCTAGTCGCTTGGCGTGCGCTGTCGTTACGGATGGATGAAAGTGGGATGAATAGGTAGTCATTTTGGTAGTATGTTTATTTAATATATGTAATAGCATGAGCATTATTTAATATTATATCGTTTTGCGCAATCTTATCAATAAAAACGACGCTTTTATTGGATAGTTATGTCTTTTGCGGTAGTGCCCGACCTGTTGTTGGACGATACATTAAGTTGTATATGCCACTGCCCGGCAGAAAGCTCAGAGGTGGGAATGTCAAAGCCTTTACATGTCGACGAATTAGCCATCGCCTGGATGTCGCTTGTTTTTGTAACAACAGCTGAGCCTTTTGTCAGAGTTATTGTGCAGGTGCCGGTGTTGGTGACAATATCAATGAGACTCCGAATCCGCAAAATAGAACCCTGTTGATTGGCGCTGGTGATTGTCACATTTATATTTTCATCATTCCCTTGACCAGATTCTGGGCCATCTGTTCCGGGTTTACCTAATTCATCTTTTTCTATAGACTGTTCTTTTATTTTTTCGCCTGCAGTTTTTTGATCATCCGTAGGTGGGTTGTAGTCAACCTTATTAACGTCGCCTGTAGTAGCTGACTCGTTTAGCTGTGACCAATATTGGTAAGAGTAAAAAGCAACACCCAACAAGAGAAGAAACCCGATCGCTGAGCCAATAATAATTTTTTTTCTTGGTGATTTGTTTTGTATTTTCATGTTTTTGACGTAAGAAGCCTATGCCTTTACTTTATAACGTTTGAGCAGATTATACAAACCATATACAAGATGAGTCTATGGAGTGATGGGTTTAAAAATTATCCTGGAGTAAATAACAAAATTCCACACGGTTGTCAGTAATAGGGCCAGTGTTCGGGAAGGAACTAAGCCGATAATGTGAGCCGTCAGAGCCACGAAGAAGATGGTGAAAATGTAATTAAAGCCCACGAGCAGACCGTACTGCAAGGCCTGTTTGCCAACAGTACTTCTTGTATTATCTTTGTTCTGAAAGGCGAAGTTTTTTTGAAGAAAGAAGGAAGCTGCAAGGCCAACCCAAAAGCTGTAAGCAACGGCTATCGTGGCGTCGAATGAAAGTATGTTTGCTAGGGACAATAAAACAAGTAGTTCAATCAGATACGAAGCGCCGCCAATAAACAGGTAGCGCATCAGTCGATGTCTGAATAAACTCTGAATGTAACTTTGCATTAAAGAGTTACTTTATTCCAACGGATTGGCTATGGTCGATGATAAAGAGAGGCCTGCCTTGTGTATGGGTGTGGATATGCGAAAGGTAAACAGCTAAAACGCCTTGAGATGTCAGTACGAGACCGATGAGAAAAGAAATGAATATCCCCAACAGAGCCGAACCAGTAAAACGTAAGCTCAATGGATCACCTAGAGCAAATTGTTCGATGAATATAAATACCCCTGCGCATAATGAGAAAAAAGTAATAATTAAACCCACCCATCCCAACATAAGGAGTGGTTTAAGTGAAAGAGAAACGAAACTATTCATCGCCAACTTTACGAGTTGACTAGTTTTGTAACTTGCTTGTCCCGCTAGGCGAGCAGGCGAATTAAAATAGATGTAATCGCGCTTAAACCCAAGCCAGTCAATCAAGCCGCGTGTAATTCTGCTATGTTCCGTGAATTTTACGAACTCTTCGCACACTACTCTATCGATGAGGCGGTAGTCTGTTGAACGAGGAACTATTTCTGCGCCTGAAGCCGAATTGAATACGTGGTAGAATATTTTGGAACCCAATTTTTTAATGAGCCCTTCACCTTGGTTGGTTTCGCGGACGCCGACGACAACTTGAGCCCCCGCCCTCCATTTCGAGACGAATTCCGAAATTAATTCAGGAGGATGCTGACCATCACCGTCCATTAAGATAATAGCGTCTCCAGACGCTACGGTGATGCCAGCGGTTGTGGCTATTTCTTTTCCGAAATTACGAGATAAATTAACCACCTTTACGCGACTATTTTTCTTAGCTATATCAGTAATGAGATCTAAGGTATTGTCTTTGCTGCCATCGTTGACGTAGATAATCTCATAAGAGTTACTAACTATCTTTTTGAGGCTAGGGAGTAATAACTCATTGTGAAAAATTTCAACCCCTTCCGATTCGTTGTATAACGGTACGATCACTGAAAGAAGGTTATTGCTACTCATAATCTTATCTTAGTATATAATATTTACTATTAAATCATCATGCAAAAGCAGGCGTTGTTCGTGAGGCAATCGACAGCTTGTGATAATCCGGTTTAGCACCAAACTAATTAGTAAAGGACGACTACGATATGAAAATCCTTATCACTTGCGGGGGTCAGGGCACTAAGCTTTGGCCATACTCGAGACAAAATCAGCCAAAGCAATTTCAACCTATTATTGGTGAAAAATCATCATACCAGCTCTGCGTTGAAACGTTATTGTCGGCCTATACGGCCGAAGATATTTATATATCCACCAAACACAAGTTTATTAAATATATTTCTGAGCAATCGCCGCAAATTCCGTTGAGAAACTATATTGTCGAGCCTGATATTGCGCTGGATCGTGGTCCAGGAGAAGGGTTAGCGTTTCTTCGACTTTCGATGTTGTTTCCAGACGAGCCGGTTTTTTATGTACAGGGAGATATGATTCGAGAACCGGCTGAAAAATTCATAGAAATGATTAAGGCTGCAGAGAAAATCGTTCTTGAAACTGGCCGATATATAACCGGGGGTGTTAAGGCTACCGAACCTAATATGGGAGCTGATTATTTAGAGGTTGGCGAGAGTATACCGAACGACACTGTCGAAGCTTACCGTCTGACGAAGTTTCATTATCGTAAAAAAACAGTGCGCGAGACCAAGGAGCTTGTTGAGAATTTCCGGGTAGTTGCGCACTGGAATCATCTTTGTTGGTATCCATCAAAAATTATAGATGCATACCAAGAGT
>JALYQY010000005.1 GCA_030855585.1 bacterium
TTGTGTCCAACCGTCTTTGTTGACTTCGCAAACTTTGTACCAGCCCTCTTCGAGGTCGTTAAAGCCGTAGTTTCCATGATTATTAGTTACTTCGGAATCAACGTGCTCGTAGTCACAATCATTTTCAGTGTGCAATGAATTTCGATTAAGTAGCATGGTTGGCATTTCAGATTCTTCGCAGTGCCACAATCGTATTGTCCATCCGCTTAGCTTATCTTCGCCACTATTACGAACTCCATTACCATTTTCGTCGTGGAACTTGTATCCGGATACATCGCCGAGTTCTGGTTCTTCTTGCATAGGAAGGTAATCACAGTCATTCTCATACATTGCCTGTCCATCTGCAGTCCAGTTTAGTCCCCCGTGGACTCCAGGAACTGGAGGGATAATATCACCCCACTTAATCTTAGCGTCTTTTAGTTCACGAGCTCTTTCTTCTGAAAAGGCTAGTGGACCTTTATGTTGTCCGTAGTGGTCACCACCGCCAACCCCGTCTACAGCATTAACGCTGACAGAAATCTTAACATATGGATTAAGAACGCTGTTGGTTCGATGACAGATCGTAACTTTAGTAGGCTGTACCCGTGCTTTCTTATTCGTGAATACACAGGTTACATTCTCGCCTTCCGATAGATTTACAGTCACACTGTTCCCGTCAACCTGGAAGTCGGCGTTACGGCAGTTAATGCTCTTTAATTCCCAACCTTCTTCCAATAGTTCGACAACGGTATAATCGCCAGAATTTAAGTTACTAAATGTCTTGCGGTCTGACAATGTGGAATCTGCATCGTCATCAAGCATGAAGTTACTTTGCTCTCCCCACTCAGGTGAGAATTCAAAGTCTTGGGCGTCTCCGCCGTTAACTTGCTTTCGTACGGTAAGGCTTCCCATTTCTTCTTGAGGAACATAGGCACAGTCATTGTCGTATAAGGCGCGGCCTTCAGTTGTCCAGTTCAATCCGTCATGGAAACCTTCTACAGGAGGGATGATATCTCCCCATTTTTCTTTCGCATCTTTTAAGGTTTGGGCTTCTTCTTCAGAAGTAACAACTGGACCTTTGTGTTCACCATAATGATCTGCCCGGTTAGAATTTCCGGCAACACCATCTACGGCATTCTGGCTTACAGTTATTTTTACATAAGGATTCAATACACTATTGGTGCGGTGACAGATAGTTACTTTGCCAGGTTGCACACGCGCTTTCTTGTTCGTGAAGACACATGTTACGTCTTCATTTTGGCTTAAGTGTACCGTTACACCATTTGTTACTGATTCTACATCTGCTTCACCGCAGTCAATGCTTTTAAGGTCCCATCCGGCAAGCTGATCTTCGGTAACTGTATAGTGACCTGCCGATAAATCTACGAATGTTCTGTGATCACTTAATTCGGAATCCGTATCATCATCAAGCATGAAGTTTACTTCACTCCAGCTTGGATTGAACTCAAAATCCTGCGTATCACCACCCTCGACCTGTTTTTGAATGGTCAAGCTACCTAATTCTGGTGTGACAATATCTTGCACATTAGTGAAGGTACATACAACGTTTTCACCATCATCTAAATCAATCGTTGCAGCACCACTTACTAGGCTGGATGAGTACCCTGTATCCCCAGTACATACAATATTTTGCAATGTCCAGCCTGTAACATCTGCTTCGGTAATGACATGTGTTCCAACTGCTACTTCGCCTGATACGAACTGATGACTTCTAGTACTGTCTGCGCCCGTTACGCCCATATCATCATCAAGTGTAAATCCAGTTTGTGCCACACTATTCATCGAGTGACTGAAGCTGAAGTCTTGCAGTGCATTTGGCTGCGCATCTTTAATGATCGTGATTGTGCCTGTCTCAGCTACAACAGGCCTGTTTGTGAAAGTACACGTTACATTTTGACTTGCAGTAATTGTTAATGAAAGTGTGCCGGCACTAACATTTTTAGTTTCTGAAATATTTGGACACGAGATCTCATCTAAATACCAACCTTCTGTTGCTAACTCGGCAAAATTGTATGTTCCAGCAGAGAGGCTCGAAAATGTTTTGGATTCAGGAACAGCATCTGTGTTTGCGCCTGTCTCATCATCTAATTGGAATGTTCCGTGTCCAGATACATTAGACGTAAAATTAAAATTCTGCGTAGAATCTGGAATGGCATTTTTTACAATTGTGATAGATCCATTAGGGATTGCAACTAGTTTGAAGGAAGCATGTGAAAGGTTTTGATAGTTACACCCATTAGGAACGCCAACTGCAGTACATTCTTCCTTATTAAAGACCGTACTTGATACTGAAGCTCCAGTACCATAAACTACCGTATTACCTGCTTTATAACAATTATCGGTAACTGTGAAACCTTCAGGTATAGTGTATGTATAGGAAGTACTCGATAGACCGTCTACCTTAACCCAGCCACCGCCTGTGTCTGGACAGACTTCTTGTGCTGTTTGTGCTGTGGCCAATACACCCATCGGCATTGCCATTTGTGCCAGCAGAATCAAACTTCCGGTCAGAGCACCGAGACGCTTGAATATCGGCTTTAGATTTATATTCATAAAAACCCCCTATGTATTATGTTTACTCTAAACTCTTGAATAATCCCCCACACTTGGGATGTACATGATTATGCACTCGAATGCTATGTAGTCAAGGGAATCAAACCATTTTATTGCGCCTTGTGAAATATCTTACATAGGTTATGCACATGGTACTATTCTTATGTATGCAACTAGCTGATTCTATTAAGACTCCAAGACCTAATCTTAGGAACATGAACAATGTCTTGACTGTTATTGTGGCACTGCTTGCTCTATATATCATTTTGCTGCCACTGATCCCTCAGCTTGCCTGGTGGGTTACTGAGCAATCGCCAATAAGTACTTGGACTAGTGATAAACAAGAAGTTGCCGCTAAGGCAACAGAACAAATTAATGATAACCGTCTATTTATACCTAGTTTAAGTATGAGCCAAGAGATATTCGAAGGTGGAGCGGAAAGTCTCCACAAAGGAGTTGTAAGGCGTGGAAATACTAGTACACCAGACAAGGGAAGTAATACAGTTTTGGTAGGTCACCGTTTTACCTATGATGGCAACGGCGTGTTTTATCATCTTGATAAAGTTAAGGTCGGCGATCCTGTAACTGTGCACTGGCAGGGCAAGTCATATAAGTATGAAGTCAGCGAAATAGAAGTAGTAAAGGCCACGGCTATAGAAATCGAAAATCCTACCGATAATGACTTATTAACTATATATACATGCACACCACTTTGGAGCGCAAAAGACAGGCTAGTCATTAAAGCAAACCCAATCGAAGAGGCAATAGAATGAAAGAATGGCACAGAACAATCTTATTAGTACTGTTAATAGCGCTAGCTATAGGCTATATATTATGGAGTCAAAATCAAATCGACTCTAATTTTACAAATAATTTACAGTAAGACTTATAAGTCGTGATGGATGGTGATGCGGGCACCAAGTGAATTGAGTCGTTCGGCGATGTCTTCATATCCGCGGTTGATGGTGTAGACATTGCGTAACATCGATGTACCAGGTGCGGCGAGCATGCCAATAAGCAGTAGGCTAGCCGGACGAAGCGCCGGCGGACAAACTACATCGCCATGTGTGTAGCTTGTTGGGCCATTTATATAGATCCGGTGCGGGTCGGCAAGTTCTACGTTCATGCCAATCTTGGTCATTTCGGTGTAATAAATCGCCCGATTTTCAAACATCCAGTCATGGATTAGGGTGCGACCATGGGCAACTCCGCAAATGGGCACAAAGTAAGGAATATTATCTGGATTAATTCCAGGCCATAAGTTTGGATGCAGTTTTTCGGTCAAGGCCTTTAGCTTGCCGTGGTGTTTTTCAATTACGATATCAGCTAGTTCAGTGATGCCATTGTCAGAGTGAAATGGTTCGCTTACCTTATAATTTAGTCCCATTTTTTTGAGTTTGAGCAGCTCCAGCCCAATCCAATATATTGGAACACGGTTAATTTTGAGCTTCGAATTGGTAGTTACTGCAGCCGAGATAAAAAACATAGCTTCGATGGGGTCTTCGGTTGGAGCAAAAGTTACATTTTTTTTGATTTTGGAAACGCCTGTTACTTTGAGCACCGGCGAACCTATGCCTTCTATTTTTACACCTAGTTTAATAAGAAAAGCACACAGATCCTGCACCATATAATCAGCACTTGCACTCTGAATAATTGTAGTGCCAGATGTTGATGCAGCTGCCAGTAATGCATTGTTTGTTACGGTGTTACCTTGTTCGTACAAGACTACACGGCCTGGTTTTTGTTTGTTAACTTTTACTTTATAGCGTCCAGTTTTTGCGACGACTTCAACACCAAATTGCTCTAACGCAAATAAATGAGGAGCCACTGTACGAGTGCCGAGTTTGCAGCCACCAGCATACGGAATTTCAAATTCGTCGTGATTATGCATTAGCGAACCTAGTAACATCAGTACACTACGAGTTTTGCGGGCGGAATCTTTGTTGATTCGGCTTAGGTTCAAAACTTTTGGAACTTTTATCTCTAGGTCATTGTTTTCCATCCAGCGTGTCTTTACGCCTATACTTTCGAGCACTTCTATAATTCTGAATACTTCTTCTATCCTGGGAAATGATTTGAATTTTGTAGTGCCTTGATTCAGTAGGCTAGCGCATAAAAGCGCAACCGCGGCGTTTTTGCTGCGCTTAAGAGTGATCTCTCCGTGCAGCTCATGACCGCCCTCTATGCGCAGATTTATCGCACCAGTACCAAGGTTAACAATCTGCTTGTTAAGCACGTCACTAATTCGTGCCAACATATCCATGCTAAGATTTTGTTTGCCTTTTTCAATACGGTTTACGGCAGACTGGGAAGTATTAAGGCGTTTTGCAAATTCAGCCTGAGTTAGGCCTTTTTCTTGTCTTATCTGAAATATAAAGTTGCCAATTTTTTCGCTAGTGCTATTCATATGTCGAGTATTATATCAAATATGATATAATATGTACAGATTATATTTTTTTGTTTTTCAACTCGTTCAAATATACAATACTCGTATGATCTAAGTTTGTGCAACCACCATTTTGAATAATATAAATTACGGAGATTGCCATGTTGCACGATAAAAACCTACAAGCTATTTTAGATTCAGAGATAAAGCGTCAGCGCGAAGGCTTGGAATTAATACCATCAGAGAACTATGTCTCTAAGGACATTTTAGAAGCTTTGGGAAGTGTTTTTACTAATAAGTATTCTGAAGGCTATCCAGGCAAACGATACTACGGAGGTCAAGAAAATACCGATCAAATAGAAACTATTGCAATCGAGCGGGCCAAGCAATTATTTGGCGCAGATCATGCTAATGTTCAGCCGCATTCTGGGGCGCCGGCAAATATCGCTGTTTACCAAGCTTGGATGAATCCGGGCGATACTATCATGGCGATGAGGCTTGATCATGGTGGTCATCTTACGCATGGAGCTCCTGTTACCGCCTCGGCAAAGTTGTATAACTTTGTGCGCTACGGGGTTAAAGATGTAGAGACTGGCGAAATAGATTATGAAGAAATGCGTGAAGTTGCATTAAGGGAAAAACCCAAGATTTTGCTGGCCGGATTTAGCGGTTATCCAAGAAGTTTGGATTATGCAAAATTTGCAGCAATTGGCAACGAAGTAGGTGCAGTTTTAATGGCCGATATGGCTCATATTGCTGGGCTAATTGCTGGCAAGGCTTTGCCCAATCCTTTTGACTTTGGTTTTCATATTATTACTTCTACGACCCATAAAACACTACGAGGGCCGCGCGGCGGATTAATTTTAAGCCAAGGCACCGTCGGTAATCCTCTTAAGGCGCCTGATAAAACTATTGAAAATTTACCTACATTAATTGATAGAGAAGTATTTCCTGGTATGCAAGGTGGGCCGCACATGAACAATACACTTGCTAAAGCAGTAGCGTTTGGCGAAGCGCTGGAGCCATCGTTTCAGATTTATGCTCAGCAAATTCTACTAAACGCCAAACGGCTAGCTGATGAACTAATGAAGCGCAGCTTCAAGCTTGTAACTAACGGCACCGACAATCATCTGATCATGATAGACATGCCAAAAAGTTTTGATATAGATGGTCGTGTAGCCCAAGATGTTTTGGATAGGGTAGGGCTAACAGGGAACTGTAACTCAATACCAGACGATCCTTTGCCTCCATTTAGACCAAGTGGTTACCGTTTGGGCACACCAGCCATAACAACTCGGGGTCTAAAAGAAGACGACATGGTTTTTGTAGCTGAACAAATGTCTAAAGCATTAAAATCTAGAAATGACGAAAAAGAACTAGATAGAATAGCTAAAACTGTAGCGGAATTTGCTAGCAAGTTCCCTTTGCCGAGCGACAGTTAAATAGCTTACATATGTTCATGCACACGAACTGTACTATGGTTGAATGGCGGAATATTCATGCTTGCGCGACAATGAGCTAATACAAATACTTTCCGATGCTATTCCTTCGGAGTTTCCTGATATTTTCAGTGAAATACGAGCTAACAACGAACATTTAGTTGAACCATTACCGCATCATAAAGTAAGGCACACGATTCCATGCCCAGCCGGTGCTTTAGGATGTTATGTAGAGTTTGTTGTCGATGCTTTTCGCGACTTGCCTATTAATATTGGATTTAGAGCAGTGGAAAGCTGCAAAGCTACTAGGGTAAAAGTTCGGGCTCGCGCTCCAAAATAATGCCAAATAACTCCTGGACTTTGTCAGTAATTTTCTGTTGAAAATCCAACAAGTCTTGGGTGGTTTTTGCGTTGCTATTAATAAAAACTAGATTTTGCTTGGGCCATAAAGACATTCCAGAATCTTTGTCTTTAACTGCGCTAAATCCCGCTTCTTCTATCAGCCAGGCAGCAGAAATCTTGAACGTTCCGTCTTTTAGTTCCCAATACGGTGCTTGCGTCCAGCCCTGGCGAGGTTTATTGACTGCGGGGTATTTTTTAACCAAGCGAGCAAAGTCAGAACTTTTTATGATCGGATTACCAAAGAATGAGCCACAGTTGGCTATCTTAGCAGGATCGGGTAATTTATTGCGACGAACTGCAATGACGGCGTTTCTGGTTTGTAACAAGGTCGGCTCGGTAATTTTATTGTCATCAAAATACTTATCTATATCAGCATAATGTGAATCATATTCGAATACTTTTGATAGTTGCAAAGTGATTGAGGCAATCAAGAACCGCTCAGTATCGACAGACTTGAACCTAGAGGTTCGATAGCCAAATGCACACTGCTGATTAGTAATAGTTACAAAATCTTTTTCCATTCTGTCGTAAGCTTCTAGTTTTACTAGAGTTTGAGATAAGTCTTGGCCGTAGGCACCAATGTTTTGCACTGGTGCAGCTCCTACTGTTCCTGGAATCAATGACATGCATTCAACCCCAGCAAGCTTAAGCCCGACAAATTGCTCAACTATTGTGTCCCAGTTTTCGCCAGCTCCAACTTGGTAAGTGGCCGATACTAAGTTTTCGGATAATTTTTTGAAACCGCTAATTTTGTTTATTAACAACAAACCTTTAAATCCTTCATCTCGCCAGATAATATTACTGCCCGTTCCAATCACACGGACAGGTAAATGATGCTCCTCTGCCCACAACGCCGCCATAACCAGATCGTTTTTGGTCTTGGCTTCTACTAAATAATCGGCCGTTCCACCGAGCCGCATGGTTGAATAAAGTTTTAGGGATACGTTTTTTAGAATTTTCATCCGTTAGAATTTGATCTTTCTAGTTACAGAATCGGCGACTATAGTAGCCCGCAAAACTTTTTTAGATTGCAGCCTGCAAATGTAGACATTTTTACTAACAGAATTCATGCTTAAGCATAATTATAACAGCATAGCTCGTGCGAAAAAATTTGCGAAATTTGGCGATCGGGTTTAGGATAGGATATATGCATAAAGGCAGGAAACCGTTCTCGCAATTCGGTAATCGTTTACAAGAGTTAAGGCGCGATAATCAAGAATCAGTTTTTGAAGTCGCGGCTGCTGTAGAAATCGATACCGACACGTATACACGAATGGAGCAGGGTCTGGATAGACCAAGTGAGGATATATTATTGCTGTTGATTAATCATTTTGACATTAAGGACGACGAAGCCGATGAATTATGGGATGCGGCTGGCTACAATCAGTCAGTTCCTCAGAGCACATTGCCAGACATGACTCAAATACCAACTATGGTAGTAATCCCATCAGATAACAGGATCATATATACCGATACTGCAAATGTATCTATCAACAACTTTGGTGTTGTGATGAATTTTATGCAGACTGGCGCCCAGAACCATCAAGTCTCAGTATCCCGAGTAGGTATGAGTCTGGAACATGCTAAAAGCATTCTAGAAGTTTTATCAAAAACAATTTCTCAAGCTGAGTCAGCCAAAAAACCAAAACAACTCTCTAAGCAAATTACGGTATCAAAAAAGAAGCGTCAGGCTTAGCAAAAATCTTTATTGTCCAAGCTTAACATTTCTCGGATTTTTTTGCGCTCTTGTGTGTAATGAACTATTCTTTGCATTTGATTCATAATCTACTCCGTTAATGGTGAGTTCAATTATGCGCTAATGCTTTTAGTGAATCTGTAAATAATATTACGAAACAACTACAAGTACGGACAGATTTACTGATTAATGATCTTGTTAGAGTAATCATCAGGTAAGCTGTATACTTGTCGTAATATGGCAAAAGCAGCGAGAGCAATAATATTCGAAGGCAATAAGCTACTGGTTATGTATCGTAACAACCATGGTAGTAAGTATTTTACGCTTGTCGGCGGTCGTATTAACGAAGGCGAAAACCTAGAGCAGTGCTTGATCCGCGAGGTAAAAGAAGAAACTGGTCTTACTGTGACTCATGCTCAGCTCATGTTTATAGAAGAGCATCAAAAGCCGTCCAACGAACAACACATATATTTATGTTCCGTAGCACCATACGAAAGTGTAGCTATACAGGAAACGTCGGAAGAAAGTTATATGAACCGTATAGGAATAAACACTCACGAGGTTAGATGGGTAGATGTTCACGCATTAGGCAAGCTACCATTTCGTACGCCCCAACTACAGAAAGCTTTAGAAAATGCCATCAAAAAAGGCTTCCCAAATACTCCTGTAAAAATTTAATTCTATTTAATTGTATGCTTAAGGCCAGTTACTTGTTTTGGTACTGGTAGGTATTTTTCTACCAACGTATATTGCTTTGTAGTTTTTATTATCTTTTCTATTTCTGGAACATTATGACCAGGCAAAACTATAAATTGATTCGAATTTTTATGCATCTTTTTATACAGAGTTTGCTTCATACTAATGCGATCTTGGCACTCTTCATCGGCACATTCACAGTAAAAATGCAGAGGTAAATCATTATCATAAGCAAGTTCTGGGTAACCCTCTGATTTGGCGGATTTTTGGATTGCGTCGACCTGCTTATTTACTTTTTCATTGGCGTGTTTAAACACGACTTCATTCTCCACCTGCCTACGTCGATTTACTGATTCTTTCATTAGCTCACTCATCATTATGATGCACAACGGCAAAATAATAAATAACAAATTTATATCATGCATTGATTTACAGACTGATAAATACTCAGTACTTATAGCTTATGACACAGGTATTGAGACTATAAATGTTGTTCCAACATTTAACTTACTAGTGAATGATATTGTGCCGTCGATCTTATTAAGCAGGAGTTTTACCATGTATAGTCCTAGGCCTGTTCCCTCGGTAAATTCATGCATAGCATTTTCAGCTCTAGAGAATTGTTCGAATAGATAAGGTTGATGCTCTTTTGGTATGCCAATTCCCGTATCAATGATTGATATTGTAAGGATTTTATTTTTAAACTTAGCGGTTATATTTATAGAACCTCCCGCAGGAGTGTATTGTATGGCGTTGACAATAAGATTTGAAAAGATTTCATGCAAGATCGACTCGTCGGTATGTATATGCTTAAAATTCTTGTTGATTTCAGTCGTGTACTGCAGTTTTTTATCAGTAATTCTTGGTTCTAGTTCTTTAGATATCTTTTCGAATATCTCACCTATCATAATTTTACTTTTTTTAATCAGTCTGCTTGTACTCTGTACGCGTGTAATGTTTAGTAGCCCGTCAACTAAACTAATCATTCGTTCCGATGACGCAACAAGTGTATTAGCTAATTCCTGTTGCTCTTCATTAAGTTTACCTGCATAACCGTTTCTTAACATATGCGAGTAAGTCATAATCGCTGTCATAGGTGTCCTTAGCTGGTGGGATGCAAGATCAATAAAACTATTTTTCATAAGAGTTAGCTCATACTCACCTGTAATATTCTGAATCAGATATACGATTTGTTCGTTACTTGGCAGTAAGCGCTGGGAAACCCTAAAAAAAAGACGATTGTTTTCTTTATCGGTCCATTCGTAGATAATATTTTCGCCCTGAGACGTTTCACCCAGCCTATTCATAGGAGTAAGGTATTCAGTTACTGGTACGTCTGCTGGTTTTATTAGGAATACATCATCAAAAGGTTGCCCAAGCAAGAATATACGGGGAGTAGATAATAAATTAGCAAAGTAGTTGTTGCTAAAAATAATTTTACCTTGCTTATCAACAACACACACGGCATCATTAATGCTACCTATTACTAGGTCCATCCAGCCGAGGATTCTATGAACTTCTATCAATGTATCTGACGCAGACACCCCTTTACTAGTTGTCATCTAGTGGATAATCTATTATTGCTGCAAATCTCCAAGATGATTTATTCTTATCACCCAAAATGTAATGATTCGATGTTTTTACTGTGCCGTTTTTATATAGAACACCTAAAGGTAGAGTTTTACCCAGTAAATCTGATGTTTCAGTCGCGAGATATCTTGCAAAGCCTACTGTATGAGCGTTTCTCATATGTGCCGGCATAATTTCAAGGACAGATTTTCCAATTAGATCCTCTTCAGTCCATCCATATTCATTAGTGAAGGCGTCGTTAATATAAAAAAATATGCTTTGCTGGTCTATTGCTACTACGGGTACATCTTCCAAAACTATTAACTCATCATATGTAGCAGGGTATTGAGCCATGTATCCTCCAATTTGATTAGCAATACTTTATCATAATTTATACGAAAAAATTATATAAAAATTTACTGTAAATCAACTATTTTCTACCATATGATAGTTTTAAACAATTCTTTTTAAGATAGATTTCATAACTTAGATTATTCAGATATTTAGAGGTTTAACACTTAATAAATCATGTTATTTATCATCTAAATTCGAAGGGAACAACGCTAGCACCAAGCCATGTCAGAGCCTAGAGGTCTAGTAATATGTAAAATAATTCATTGTATAAATTTGTCAAATCAACCACTATGTCACTGTTAAACCCTTAAAAAGGTTTAAGCACAATATTAGTTTACTTTATTTAGTAAAATAGGAGAAAAGATATGCAACAAAATATTATCAAGCGACTAAGCCTGGGCTTGGCGGCTGCCACTAGTCTGGCAGGGTTAACGCTCGCACCGGCAGCGTTCGCACAGAGCGGCGGCAGCCAGAGCTACCGAGCTAATCTGACCGCTTTAAACAAGTCAGACGACCGCGGCGACGCCACCGTCACCCTGACCAACAATGGTGATGGCACTTTTACGGTCAGTACAACCGGATCGTCGCCGAACTTGGCGCACGCCCAGCACATTCACATTGGAGGTACAAACACCTGTCCAGAAGTCTCAGCCGACAAGGACGGTGACGGTCTGATTAATACTGGGGAGGGCGACCCTTCTTACGGTCCAATCGCAGTTTCTTTGACAACGAGCGGCGATACGAGCAAAGATAGTGGTGTAGCGGTAGACCGAATGCCGGTAGCCAATGCTGACGGTACGGTAACCTACGAGCGAACCTTTGCGCTGCCAGAAGGTGTAACTGAAGAGATGATTGGCCAGGGCGTCGTGGTTACCCACGGTGTTTCTGAACTATTTGACGACAAAGCCAAATATGACGGCGAGAAGAAAAGCGATATCCCGGGCACCGAAGAGTTGCCATTGGAAGCAACCATTCCTGCCACCTGTGGAAAATTAACTGCCACCAATACTCCAGTCGGTGGTGCAGGTGCAGGTAACGGTTCTACAGCTGGTATCGAGAACGCAGCCCTATTGGGTGCAGGTGCAGCAGCTTTAGTTGGCGCAGGCGGCGTAATGTTGCATCGCAATCGCGGTCTCAAAAAATAAATATGTGGCTGATTAAGCACTCGTCCGATCTAAATCAAGTCCGCAGTGCTGAGTACCAGGGACCTTCTTTGTCCCTGGTACTGTCAGTTTTTATGACTATGTTTGGAATAACGGCTTTACTGGTTGGGGTTATGAGCCAGCAGGTAATGCCAAAAGTAAAATCGTTGGCAGCGGCCACGTCGCCTATAGAACAAACTTCACTGGAGGCTAAGCCAGTCCAGCAGTTACCGCGTTCCGTACCGGTAGGCCTCGAAATTCCTGCTATTGATGTCAAATCAGAGTTGACGAATGTCGGTCTTAATGCCGACGGCTCCGTCGAAGTTCCAAAAGGGGAGAATTACGATAAAGCTGCCTGGTATAAACATTCTGTCACCCCTGGCGAGCAAGGCTCATTGGTTATCCTGGGGCACGTAGATTCGGTTCGCACCGGCCCGTCGGTGTTTTTTAGGCTAGCTGAGTTACAACCCGGTGATCAAGTATACGTGCAGCGAGCCGACGGCAAAACTGTTACCTATAAGGTTAACCGCGTCGCCGAATATGCTAAAGATGACTTTCCGACTCAAGACGTGTATAACATTGATAGCCAGGTGGCGCTCAGGTTGGTGACCTGCGGCGGTACCTTTAACCGCCAAACTCTAGAGTACGAAAGCAACATAGTTGCATTTGCCTCCTTTTATGAAACCAAAAGTGCACCCTCACCAGAGGAGAGGAGTTAAAAAAGCAAAAGTTCCGGCCCATGCAGAAAATAAATCTGTATATTATATTTCTCAAGAGGATGGCAAAACCCGAACCTAAAACTTTTAGCTCCGAAAACTAAAGTTTTACTTCTTGAACTAATCCCCTACGATTTCTAGGTGCGTCAGCATTAAGCTACCAGGTTGTTCCAACACTTATTTATCAATTTTTATGGGGCTTGTTTTCATCTGTTCGTTCTAAGCTATCAACATGTTTTTGAGGAGTTATTTTTTTCAACCACCATATACGACTTTGTTGTTTTACCTACTCTTTCGATTTCTGCGTCATTATGACCTGGAATAATAAACTGGCTCGAATTTTGATGTAGTTTATTGTAGATGCTTAGTTTTAGTTTAATCCGATCTTTGCACTCTTCATTGTAACATTCGCATAAAAAATAAATCTTTGAATCTTCTTGTACAATAATTTCCGGGTAGCCCTAATTTTCTGCAGCAGTACAAATTTTATCGACAAATTAAATAACTTTTTCGTTTGCCTGCCGAAATACAACTTCATTCTCTACTTGTGGCCACTGATTTAAGGATTGCTTCATATCTAGATAGTGAAGAGGAGCTAAAAAATGATGTTTAATAAGATCGTCAGTATGATGCTAATAATAATGCTTGGCCAGAGGAAAAATTTTACTTTTACTGCGCCATTCTGACTTTTATTCATTTAAAACTCCCTTTGTAATATTTACTATATGCAACGGAGTTTAACAATTCAGTAAGATATTTAATGCAAAAATGGTACGCCCGGCAGGATTTGAACCTACGACCCCTTGGTTCGAAGCCAAGTACTCTATCCACTGAGCTACGGGCGCGCAATAGCTGTATAAGTTTACCATTTTATCTGTAGAATATGTAGCTATGGCATCGATTAGTAGTTTTGACGATATAAATGCAGTCTTGGCAGAGTATATTCCCTTGTCGTCGCAGATTACTGGTAAGCAGATTACGCTGGCAAGAATGAGGCCATTGATGGCCGCACTTGATAATCCCCACAAGCGACTAAAGATTGTGCATGTGGCAGGCACCAGTGGCAAGACTTCAACCGCTTATTTTGTAGCTGCTTTACTATCGGCAGCCGGCAAAAAAACTGGATTAACAGTATCGCCGCATGTAGATAGTGTAACTGAGCGTATTCAGATAAATATGCAGCCAATCGAAGCGCAAATTTTTTCTAATTTACTTACGGAGTTTGTGAGTATTATTGAATCTGCGTCAATTGAGCCAACATATTTTGAGCTTTTAGTAGCATTTGCATACTGGTATTTTGCCAAACAAAAGGTGGATTATGCGGTAGTAGAAACCGGAATGGGTGGCCTACATGACGGTACAAATATTGCAGATAACTCTGATAAGATTTGCGTGATTACTGATATCGGATTAGATCATATGCATATACTTGGCAGTACCGTAGCTGAAATAGCCACCCAAAAAGCCGGAATTATCCATAACGGAAATGTGGTTATTATGTACGAGCAGGATCAAGTAATTACTCAAGTTGTACAGAATCTCTGCGAAAAGGTGGGCTCCAAACTAATGTTACAGTACGAGCTTGAGTTGAGATCTTTTGGTAAATCTAGCGTTGATGAAATGCCTATTTTTCAACAGCGTAATTGGCTACTTGCCAAAGCTACCTATGATTTCTTAAAAACGCGTGACAATCTGATAAATATTTCGATGACTAATCTACTAAGATCGACCCAGAACGTTGTAGTGCCTGGGCGTATGGAAACTGCCATTATTGGCCACAAAAAAATTATTATGGACGGTGCTCATA
>JALYQY010000071.1 GCA_030855585.1 bacterium
CACCGTTTGCACCGCAGCGTTGAGGAAGTGCTGTATAGCGCCATGGAAGATTTCAAAATCGATATTATGCTCGGTAAAGGTCCTTCTGCTCGAAGTTTACGCCTAGACGTTCCTAAGTTCACGTTAATCGGCGCCACTACTCGTACTGGCGCATTGGCAGCACCGCTGCGTGATAGGTTTGGCATGATACATAGATTGGAATTCTATAAACCAGACGAAATTTCTAAAATAATTGTTCGGGCAGCCGATATCCTGAATAGTAAAATTCATCCTGAATCGGCCGATTTATTATCCACGCGCGCCCGTTTGACGCCGCGTATTGCCAACCGTCTACTCAAGCGTGTGCGGGATTATGCCGATGTTAATGGCGACGGAATAATCGACACCGAAATCACTCATGCTGCATTAGGATTACTAGAAATAGACGAACTCGGCCTGGACCCAGCCGATCGCCATCTGTTAGAAAAAATTATTGAAAATTACGGACAGAATCCAGTAGGTTTAAACACACTGGCAGCACTGACTGGTGATGAGATGACAACAATTGAAGATTTTTATGAACCGTATTTGCTACAAATAGGCTTGTTAGAACGCACGCCGCGCGGTCGCAAGGCAACGAACAAAGCCTACAAGCACTTAGGCAAGGATTTTAAAAAAACCGACCAGGCCGAACTGTTATAGCCTAAGTTAAACTTACGAGTTATAATATTGGCTATGCACGAATCAGAGCAAGACACTAAAAATAGGGAATTAGCCAGTCAGCGGCTGTCTTCTGAAGGCCGTAAATATTTCAAATACATTGAATTCGACGCTAATGAAGAACTTGTAGCCGAAGTGCGCAAGCATCCTATTGGAATTTTGCTGATAATATTGACAGGAGGCTTTGTAGCACTAGCCATAATTTTAGTAACAGGATTTTTATTATCATTTGACATAGATGGATTTGTTGGAGAAGGCAGCGTCAATAGTCTCAAACCAATTTTTGTACTTTTGTCTGGATTTTTAATATTCGGCACCTTAGTCGCTACACTTATAGGACTGTTTTTATACCGTAATAATGTAATTTATGTAACCAACGAAAAAATCGCCCAAGTACTCTATACTAGTTTATTTAATCGTAAGATTTCACAATTATCTATTGGTGATGTTCAGGATGTTACTGTTACCCAAAATGGAATTATCGCTCACATGTTTGATTATGGTACGTTAGTTATAGAAACTGCTGGCGAGCAACAAAACTACACTTTTACTTATGTACCGGAACCATATCAGCACTCAAAAATGATCGTCGGTTCGCACGAAAAAAACCTTAAAGAATTCGGTAATTAGAAACTTTTAAAAACTGCCAAAGTTTATTCGGAGAATGGATTCTTGCGGGCTTGATCAAAAATACCTTTGATTTGGATATTTTGTTCTTCTAGTCCTGATAGTTGCTCAGCTACTCTATCATCAATTTTCGGCCGTTTAGCACCCTGGAATTTTTCATTTATTTTTGTTTCGCTAGGCTGTTCTTGGGCCAACTTATTACTGTTATAAATCAGCACTCCATACATGATGCTAAATATTACCATCAGTATTAATCCACCATAACGTTTGAATTTTCCAATAATTGGCTTTAACTGAGTGATCAACTTATCCATTTTATTGTGGCCTCACGTAACTATTAATAACTAGCGAAAAAGTTACAAGATTGCGATTAGTTTCGCTGGGCTGGATGCTCAAATCAACCAGCTGTGCGGTGCGACGATTACTTTCTAGTTTGCGTAAAAAATTAAGCATTTTGGCGTAGGTAACAGGTTGGTCGGCGTCTGAAGTGACGCTAATTTCCATAACAAACAGGCCTTTTGGTTTATCAAGTGGAGTTAATTGAGTAGTATTGTTGTCTATAGACTTGGAAGTCTTGCCTTTGGCCGCAGCTTCGCCTAGTAGTGAATCAGGGAAGTCTATTGAGCTTATTGAGATACCTGCTTCTCGGGCAAGCTTGATTATTTCTAATACAGTTCGGGCCTGGTCTTTTTCTTGAGGTACAATTGATTTAGCGATTACTTCTAAATCTTCATATTCAGTTATATCTTTTTTAGCCTGCGCAAGCGCGGCGCTTTGTTTGTCTAATACTGCTTGTTCCATTTTTAGCTCCAGCAGTTTGTCACCCTCAGCTTTTAATGATTTGTTTGCAAGATAAGTGCCTGCGGCGCTTAGAATAATTAGCAATGCGATGGCTCCAAGCATTACATAATAGAGGCGCTTGGGGGTCATTGTGGTGACTCCTTATCTTGGTTAAGTAGCAAGAACGGGTTATCTTCTTGGTTGAATAATGCTTTTATTTCAACCTGGCACGGATACTGCGGATCGGCGTTTTCACCACTTGTACAGCTAAGATTAATTAGGTCGGCTTTTTGGAATATGCCATTATTTTTATCACGCAAATTCACGTGCGCTTGGGTGCCGGCCTCGTAGCTCACGGCACCGATCCTTAATGTTAGGCCGCCCTTAAAGTCCGAAGTTAGACTTAAATCTTGGAGAATAGTTCCGGATGGCATTACCTCGCCGATTTCTTGTAATAATTTAGAAAACACAATTTCATCAGATAAGACTTCTACTACCAAGTTTAAGTTCTCGCCGATTTCTTGCACACGCTTAAAGGTCTCGGCTTCATTTTGAGCAGCTAATGCAACTTTGGAGCTGTCGATAGATTTTTGGGTTGATTTGGAGTCTTGTTTTAAATAAAATATTCCCGCTCCGGCTATTAATACAAGGATTATTACTCCAATTCCTACTCCAGTAATCCAGCTTATTAGTTTGGCATTATGTCGAGAGTACAAGATTGCCTCTTTTTTATCTGGGGGCATCAAATTAATTATCATTTCCAGATCTCCTCAGGATGCAATATGGCGGCACCGGCAGCAGTTACATACAGTGATCGCTCGGCTTCGTGCGGAGGTTGCAATTTGTTCATGGAGTAGCTAACCCAAAAGTCACATTTTCTTGTAGCGATACGTAAATTATCAGTAAGATAATCAACCAGCCCAGGCATGTTGGCACCGCCACCCATAGTAATAATTTGGCCGACCGTGTTTTTGCCTCCGGAACGCTCTTCATAGTAGCGGACAGAACGTCGGATTTCTTTAATCAATGAATCAAGTTGAGGTTTTAATGCTTCGCGAATTTCTGCTTGACGCTTACTGACACCTAGGCCATATTTGGTTTTTAGACTGTTGGCTTCTTCTAAATTGATACTTAAAGTTTCGGAAATACGACGGCTAAAATCATCACCGCCACCAGGAATCATGCCGTTTACCACCAGATTCTTGTCAAATACTGTAATGTCGACAGCAAGTGATCCTAGGTCAATCAAAATAGTCGGTACGTCACGGCTGTTTTCGGTAGCCGAAATCATACGGCTAGCGGCAGAAGTGGTGGTTTCTAACGCGCAAATCTCTATTCCTATCAGCTCAAAAAATTGCATGTATGAGTCAACGATGGCTTTGGGTATACCAACCACCATTAACTCTTGCTCATCACCCTTTTTTTGCGCCATAACGTAATCGAGATACAAATCATCTACCGGTATCGGAATGTATTGCTCGGCTTCAAAATAAACAGCGTCCTTAATTTCTTTTTTACTTAGTTTTAGCGGCACTGTCATGACCCTAGAGTAAGCTTTGGAGGCGGGGATTGTAGCAACGGCTCGTCTAGTCGTTATTTTGCCGATCAAGCTCTTGCCAAACAGCTCCATGGCTGACTTTGCTAGTACCTCAAAATCAATAATCACCCCATCTTTAATTGCGCTGGCATCGAATTCGGATACCCCATATCCTATAATTTTGCCTTGCTTTTTAGGCTCGTGGCTAATTTCTACGATCTTAAGAGTATTTGAACCAATATCAAAACCAAACAGTGGTTTGTCTTTGTAAAATAAGTTATTAGAAATTTTTTTGCCCACGATTATCCAGCGGTGCCCCTAAAGATATATTCATGTCTCAGTATAGCAAAATGCTTATGATTTAAATACTTCAAAATGTTAATATTTAAAAAGTTGTTTTATTCGAAAACTAGCTGATAGCTACGGACTGTCCAAGTACTTAGGGTATCCGAGGCTAGATTGTCGCCGAAAACTACCGCACCATTGCCGCTAAGCTCAACAGATTGTCCAACTGCCGAGGCTATAGTTCCGCTTGCACCGATATTTATTCTTCCCCAGTAAGATTGCATGATGCTGCCTATTGCGCCGTCCGATGATTTAGCTTCGACTGTCAAATTACTGCGTGATTGATACAGGGCACTGTCCGATAGGGTTGAACAGCCATTCACGGCTACACCGCTCTCGTTCTTGCATTTGTAGCTGATAAATCGTCCGCCGACATTTAGATCATTGGCAATAATGGTCAAGTTGTTTCTGGTGTTTATTGTGCCGTCTACGGCAATAACTGGCCGAGTAGTCAGGCCATCAGCTATACGCACCGTACCCTTGCTCAAATCTAAGTTGCCTTTAATGTAAACGTCACCCGAAATGGTTAAACTACAAGAGTTGCTATTGATAGTTATCGATCCTGTTATGGTTGTACCGTCCTGCCATGTTTTGTTAGCTCCGTTGCCACAGGCGACCAAACTATTATTGGGAGCATAAACTTTAGCAGGGTCCATACTGGCAATGTGGGCGTCTCGATCATAAGTATATGGATTGGGGCGTGGCAAAACAGCGCAGCCGGTATCTAATTCAAAAATGTTTGTACTGTTAGTTTGACCGTTGGCACAGACATTTCCGTAAATTTCGGCATTGTTATTAAGGGTAATTGGTTGCGTGCCTGAAGGGCATGGCTCAGGGTATGAGCCGCTAACCATGCACCAAACATTACGGGCTTCTATTTTTCTCATATTATCAGATGGGGAACCGATACGAGCCGAGGCATTGCTGAGTTGAATAAAGCCCTCTACATAAATATCAGTGTTAGAAATATTGACACTACCACTTAATATCAGCCCGCCTGCACCTGCGTATACGTTTGGAGTCAAAGACTGTGTACCTACCGTAGAAACTCTTATTCGGCGTTCTTTTACTAACTTGCCAGTGCGATTATAGGCACGACCTAAGCTGGTAATTATACGTTCACCCTGAATTGTGCCGGCAGTTACTACGGTTTCGTAAGTAGCGCTGCCCTGATCTGTATTATTGTAATACTCTGTTGTAGCGATTCCACCGAAAGGACCAGATTCATTGAACTGATAAATGGTGTGCTCTATACCGGCTTCGGCGGCTAACAGAGCATTGCTAATGTAAACATCTTCGTTGGCTCGCTTTAACTGAGCTAGAGCCAAGTCAGCTAAGCTGAGCCCAATAAATGTCATCAACAGTCCAATAAACAGAACTGCAAAAAACACCATTCCGCGCTCATTAAGTTCTAGCCTTTTACTATTCATTTCTAAAAACCATCCTAGTACTATAATTTACAGTGATGTCTCGACCGAATTTTGTCTTCTGCAGAATTAGGGTGGCTTCTATAGATCGGGCATTTGCCGGCGGCACTTCTGCGTTAGTGGTGTCATAATAACGAAAAACTAGTGATTGCACATATGCTACACTCAGCCTATCGGCCGGACAATCAGCATCGGCAAGGGCAGGCGGACAGCTAGTAGTCATCTCGTTATCCACTAAATCTGCTGCCAAAGTACGCTTGTACAGTGTACTGGAATTAACATAGTAAATTATGTTGTTCTTTTCAGTGGTGTAGTGGCCGGCATCGGCAAATATTATTTCGTCGCTGGTATTTTCTGCCGCGGTTGCAAGCACCAGTGTAGAATCAGTGGATTCCCAGCCTAAGCCACCAGTGCCGCCAGCATTAGGCGAATTAACGTCAACAATTCTATTATTGGTCTCGGCATCGGCACTGAGACGGACATCACGTAGCATTACGTCTAATGATAGCTGAGCTTCGCGTAATAAATCTGCTCGGGCAGTTCGGATGCTATTACCT
>JALYQY010000039.1 GCA_030855585.1 bacterium
CCTGTTTATTACGCAATTGGTCGGGCCGGTAAATCTTGGCAAGAAGTACCTGCTGATAGTGAAGTTGAAGCCAACCTTGATCCAATATTTGATGCAATTATTAATGAAGTTCCAGCCCCAACTATTGATATAGATAAGCCATTTCAGATGTTGATTAACGCATTAGCTTGGGACAATTTCAAAGGCAAATATGCTATTGGCCGTATAACCCGTGGAGCAGTCAAGGCCGGTGATACAGTCACTTTGTGCAAAAAGGACGGCAGTTTTGTAAAAGCTAGGGTTGATAATGTATTTATGAGCCACGGAGTCAGCCGGTTTGAAGTGCCTGGTGGCGTAGCCGGCGATATTGTGCAGCTGACGGGAATATCAGATGTGCAGATTGGCGAAACACTTGCCGATGCTACTCAGCCAGAGGCCTTGCCAGTTCTTGAAGTTGAAGCTCCTACGCTAAGAATATACTTAGGGCCTAACACTAGCCCATTCAAAGGTCTAGAAGGCGAGTTCAATACCAGCCGCCAAATCAAAGAACGTTTAATGAAAGAGCTCGAAACCAACGTCGGTTTGCGGGTAGAAGAAGATAGCATAGGTTTTACCGTCTCTGGCAGAGGCGAACTTCATTTAAGCGTACTAATTGAAACTATGCGCCGAGAAGGTTATGAGTTTGAAGTTGGTCGCCCGCAGGTAGTAACTCACATTGAAAACGGCAAGACCATGGAGCCTGTAGAAGAAGTAATTATAGAAGTACCAGCCGAACATGTCGGTGCTGTACAGATGGAATTAGGCACACGACGCGCAAACCTCAAGGAGCAATTTTCTACGTCTAAAGGCGTGACAAAACTTATATATGACATGCCTACCCGAGCTTCCTTGGGTATGCGCAATATCCTTATGACTAACACCAAGGGCACGATTGTAATGAACTCCTTGCCGCAAGGATTTCAAGAATTAGGTCCAAATTTGCAGCAACTTCGCAACGGTGTATTAATTGCTTTCGAAAATGGCATAACTACACCTTATGCGCTGCAAAATGTAGAAGAACGAGGTATTTGCTTTATTGGTCCAGCCGAAAAAGTTTATGCCGGTCAAATAATCGGACTCAATAACCGTGGAGATGATCTTGAAATCAATGTTTGTAGAGCAAAGCAGCTGACTAATATGCGTTCTAAATCCAGTGATGGTACCGTACAATTGACGCCACCAGTCATATTCAGCCTAGAAGAATGTCTGGATTTCCTAGAAAACGATGAACTGCTAGAAGTGACTCCCAAAACCCTGCGCCTTCGCAAAAAAGAGCTCAACCCTAATATGCGCAAAAGAAACTCAAAGAACTAGTTGTTTGTTATAGTTATTTCGTGACTAAAACTATTCACAAGTTTAACGCCTTTCTAAAAAATCACCGGTATGGTTTATTTGTAACTGGGTTAGTATTTTTGACATTTGGATTAATCAATCATGTGCACATAGGCAGTTATTCGAAATTTATAATTGATGATAGCAATTTAGAAATGCCGGAAGTGGCAATTGTGCTGGGCGGTGGAATTATAAATGGCAAACCACGGCCATTACTACAAGATAGATTAAATGCTGCTGTAAATTTAATACAGCAGGGTAAGATAAACAAAATTACTCTTTCTGGAGACAATAGAGTAGAGGAATATAATGAACCTCAAGCTATGCAAGATTATTTGATTAACGAAAAGAGCATAAATCCGAAATTAATTCAGCTTGATAATGCCGGACGCAGCACATACGAAACATGTGAGCGGGCAAGTAAAGTGTTTGGCCTTAAAAAAGCTTTACTTATCTCAGAGTCAACGCATTTGCCTCGAGCGATATATCTCTGTCGTAATTTTGGCTTAGAGGCTTACGGCTTTGTTAGTGATGGCCAATCTTCAAGTGGTCTCAAACTAGGCCAACGATGGCGAGAAGTTTTGGCGCGCACGAAAGCTGCGGTTAATATTTATATAGCTGGTGAAAATACACTTCTGGGTGAAAGAATAGAAATTTGATGCATTTTGATAACGTTTCAGACGAAATATTTAATGAAATAATGGCTAAAGCTTTGGATGAGTTGCCGGTGGAGTATACCAGTCGGCTAAATAACGTATTGATAACTTTCGAAGACAATCCTTCAGCCGAACAGCTGCTTAAGCAAGGATTGGGCCGTGGACAAACACTGCTAGGGTTATATGAAGGCATACCACTCACCAAGCGCGGAGCAGGCTACACGATGGTTTTACCAGATAAGATAACTTTATATAAATACCCAATAATACGTTCATCGCATGACGAAGAAAGCTTTAAGGCCCAAATTAAACACACTCTATGGCATGAAATTGCTCATTATTTTGGGCTAGGTCACGATAGAATTCACGAAATAGAATCGCGCTGGCAATAAAATACCGGCTGCAAAATTAACAACCGGTATAAAACTTTGGTTTCGAACGAGACCTCTACATTGCCATTTCTGCGCGGGCTGCATCTACTGAATTATCAACTTGGCTAAGCTTGTCATCTTTTTTGTGACGCAAATCATTAATCTTGTGCTTGGCTTGGTCAGATTTTCTTGTTGCTTCATCGGCAAACTTATCAGCTTTGGCTTTAAGTTTGTCACGTGTGATTTCACCTTTATCTGGTGCGAGCAAAATGCCAGCCACAAAGCCAATCAGGCCCATCAGCAACACTCTGTTAGATGAAGTATTTTCCATGATATATCTCCTAGTTAAAGTTATCTTATTTAACGACCCGAAGTTTGCTAGTACTCAAAACAGATTGGGTAGTGTTTTTGTAG
Organism: bacterium; assembly: GCA_030855585.1. GTDB lineage: Bacteria > Patescibacteriota > Saccharimonadia > Saccharimonadales > JACDBH01 > JALYQY01. The sequence goes on from JALYQY010000039.1 coordinate 2,792, forward strand.
GTTGCCAAAGTATTTGTACTTTGTTTAACGTTACGGGTTGCGAATGTGGCCAAATACCAGATTGATGTAGCTACTGCAAGTATTACATAAGCTGTCAAAATGATTAGGACGATCACAACTATACTGAACTGTAATCCAAGTAAAAAGAATTCCACTGTAATTGACCCTCTCCTTTAAAATATTTAATTATGCTCGATTAGTTACTGCCTTATATACTGCAAGTAATGCTACTGCTCCACCGATTGCTACAAGCAGGCTGTATAAGCTAAATCCTTCTACGCCGCTGGCACCAAACATTTGCATTAAGAATCCACCAATTACTGCCCCTAATATCCCTACGATTATATTTGCTATTGCGCCTTGCTCGGCGTTAGTTCGCATAATCATTGAAGCTATCCATCCAGCCAAAGCACCTAATATTATCCATGCAATAAATCCCATATTTTTGATCTCCTTATATTTATCTATTAATTTGTTGGTTATTTCTACTACGGGATACGTCGAAAAGGCGAACTATTGCTAGCCCTGCTAAAACGTAAGCGATAGTAGCAACTAAGGTGTTGATTTCAAACCGGGAAGCTCCCGAATTTGTATCGATGGTGAACAATCCGTTGAAGGGGGCGACAAGTGGGTTGGTAAAACTGTATAACAGATTAACAAGCCCGTTTGTTTCGCTAACCCCAAAAAGTGCTAAAAAGAATCTTAGTAACAATAAACTGCTGATTATTCCGGCTATATTTTGGATAATCAACTGTCCAGTAGTTAAACTAGGATTTTTTAGAACCGAATTTGTGTAACTGTTGTTTCGCTCGGCAGTGTCATATTCACTTACTATATTGGTGCGACCTATGCGCTGAAGTGTTTCTGGCATATTTTTGATCTCCTTTTTATATTTCTGTATTTACATAACCTAATCGCGGAAAATAGTCCTTGATAGATTCTGTATTTCAGGAAATTGTTTTGTTTTTCGTTCTAAAAACGAATTGATTTTGTAATCTAAGTTATTTGTTGGATTCATCATATTAATCCCCCTTTGGCATTTATATTTAAGTATTGATATATTTGTCTATCATTAAAATCTAAAATGTTAAAATAAATCGATTGATTTATTTGGTCTCGTTCGAATTGTTAAGGCTCGTTAGGTTCCTGAGTTTTTGTTACTGACTCAACGAACAATAACTATATAATAGTTGCGAAACCAATAACTATCTGTGAAACTATACACATTAGTTTTGTAAAATCCCTTACAAAACGCTAGACTAGAGGATACGATGAGTGATTTACCGGAGTATTTAGAAGCAATACAGCTAAAGCGTTACCCAAAAGGTAGCTTAGTTCTATTCCAAGGCGAGATACCCCGTTATGGGTTCCATGTAGTAGAAGGCAGTCTAAAGCTGTATGCAATTGATAATGATGGCAATGAGCGAGTAGTAGGATTCTGTTCTGTCGGTGATGTTTTTCCACTTGACTGGATGATGGGCGCAAGTAGCTCGGCGTTATTTTATTATGAGACTCTATCAGAAGCCCAATTAGGGCCATTAGATCGCAAAATGGTAGAAGACAACGCTTCTGCTACTAAACACTTACAATCATTGCTAGTACGTGAAGCCGCCAGTGGTCTTCTAAGAAACCTGGCACTTCAGCAATCTAACGCCGCCAACAAGATATTGTATTTATTTTTCTATTTGGCTATTCGCCACGGTAAAGAAGTTGGTATTGGTTTGTATAACTTAGGCCTACCCCTTACTCATCAGCTTATTGCCGACAACCTTGGTTTAACCCGAGAGACAGTAGCCTCAGAAATGAGCAAACTCAAAAAAGCCGGAGTTGTAGTTTATCGCCGTAAACAATACGTAGTCGATAAATCTCTGCTGGTTAGAACCGTCGGCAAAGAAATAACCGCCAATTTTACTAGCTAAGATTTGCTGACATCGTCAATGATTTTGAGTAAATCATTTGGAGATGCCCAAGCTTTGAGCACGTACTTATCGACACCCAACTTAAAAGCCTCGTCGATTTCTCTCTGCAAATCATAATTACTGAAAAGCACAATTTTACCTCGCTTCTTAGGGCTCATTTTCTCATACCCCTTCAAAAAGCCTAACCCATCAAGTTTGGGCATTTTTAGATCAAGTAAAATAACGTCCGGTTCATAAGTCTCAAGTACAGATAGGGCTTCCTCGCCGTCAAATGCAACCATTACGTTATGTCCGGTTTTTTCTAATATTGTTTGGTAGGCGCTGTTGAGAACTTTTTCATCCTCTACAACTAGTATTTTCATTTTAGGCATTACCTATTATCTATGTTTTAGGCCTGCTTTTAACAGTAATATTTTTTACAGATTTACGCGGAAAGTGTGCTGTGAAGGTAGATCCTTTGCCAATTTCGGAATCTACACTGATAAAACCATTATTTTGTTGGGCTAATACCTGTGATAGATATAGTCCAATGCCACTGCCAGAAGTATACTTGGACAGCTCGTTGGGTATGCGTGAAAACTGTTTAAACAGCTTTGGAAAGTGTTTCTTGGCAATACCAACTCCATTATCGCTTACTTCAACTAAGGCTTCATTTGATTTTGACTTTATGCTAACCGTGATTTCTCCGCCACTCGGAGTATATTTAATTGCATTACTAATTAAGTTTTCGATTATCATTCTAGTCGAGTGTTTGTCGGCTGTGCAATTTTGGTTTTTGGGATGTTTGAATTTAAGCTTGTGATCTGATTCATTTATCTCATTGCTCATATCGTCTATAACTTGCTTTGTAAATTCAACTAGGTCAAACTTTTGCGGCGATATTACGATGCGCTCGGCCTCAGCTTTGGCAAGGTACAAGAATTCATTAATAATTCGAAGTTGTCGTTCATTGCTTTCATAGGCGCGCCCCAAAATATCATGTTGTTCTTTAGTTATTTTTCCTGTGAATCCTTCTAACACCATTCCAAGATATTGTTTGACACCAGTTGCTGGAGTGCGTAACTGGTGCGAAGCAAGCGACAACATATCATCTTTGGCGCGCTGTAAGCGCTTGTCTTCGGCCATAGCGATCAGGCGAGTACGCCTCTGCAGCAAAAGAAATACAATAGTCGCCACTATAAGTGAAAATAGCAAACCTCCAACAATTACGCTGTCAGGCCTACCACGAATTGCTAAAGGTACAATATTCTCTCCCACGCCATACTCTATTGTCCAGTCTTGGCCAATGTTTTTAAGGATTCGTTTGTCTATCTGCTCAAAATTCTCTGACTCTTGTTTTGGTTTATTTTCATAAAGTAGTGTTTCTGGTGATAATTTGTCTCCGTCATAAACCACAAAGTTGAATGAGTCGATATTTTGCTGGTTTTCTAATAAATTCTCAAATAATTTATCTAGCCGAATTGCAGAGTATACATACCCACTAACGGCTGCCCTACGCTGTGATATGGTGTTGGTTGGCATTTCTTTTTTGTATACAGGGTGGAATAAATAAATTCCATTAGCCCATGAGTTGTCATTTTGGCGCAACAAAGCTACGTCACTCATTGTTGTTGTATTACTATCACGCGCTTCTTCCATGAATTTGCGTCGAGTTGGATCGGAATATAAATCTTCGCCTAAAACGTTTTTGTTTCTATCATTAAGTGGTTCAATTAATGAAACGACAGCATAAGTCGACCTAGTGGGTTCCTCTGGTTTGACTTCAAAATCTATAATACCTTCTTTACGAATACATTGAACAAAAGAATCAATTTGATTTGCATCCAGTATTTCCGTATATCCTAGAGCCATAATTGCAGGAAAACGCTTGCTAAACTCCATCTCATTGGCAAATAATGTCCATTCATTTCTATCTACAGAATTCGATGCGGTAAATAAACCATTGCCTGATTTCAAAAAGTTTTCATATAATACTAATCTTTGGGTAAGGGTGGATTCTAAGAATGCCGAGCGTACAGCCACTTGGTCTTTTTTGTTTTGGTCAACACTTCTAATTGCGTTTTGCCAGCTAAATCCTATCAGAATCATCATCATAATAAATACAATGAATGAGGGTATGAAATGCGTCGGTGTGGCTGGACCACTACGTAATAATCTAAGTCGGTTTTTGCCCATATATTGTATTAATAATAGGAGTGTTAAGTATGGCTACACTGTAAATTTTCTTACAATCAATCAGTATAAATATTTGTTTCGTTGCATTTGCTATTTTATAAGTCGACAGTTGGAGCACATACCAGTTATTTCCAAATTGTGCGATTCTGGTGTAAAGCCATTGTTTGCGGCTACGATGCTTAGCATTTCATCAAATTGCTCAGGTTCGTCAAAGTTTATTACTCGACCACAGACTCGGCATGTGAGATGGTGGTGGTGCGGTGCAAAATCATCACCTAGTTCAAGGCGGTACTTCCAGCCATGTTGGATTTTTTTAACTATGCCCAATTGTTCATATAGGGCAATTGTGCGATATACACTGGCTCTGTCTATCACTCCATCTACTGATTCAACCAGTTGTCGCATTGTTTTTGGTTTTGTTGATTGCAGGGCGCTAAAAACCGTTGCCCTAGCTTTGGTAATACTATAGCCAGAATGTTTTAATTTTTTTTGCAAGATTGGAATCATGTAGCAATATTACAATAAATTGCGACAAATTTGCAAAAATATTTATTGTCGGGCATATTTATAGTTAGTAATTAATAGGAAACAAAATGACTGAATATTTACAATTGATTGGGCTTGCATTGGCAGGTGGTGTAGTGTCTCTAATTGCCGGCGCACTCTTGTTAAGCAGGCAAAAAACTGCCGAGGCACTAGCTCGTTATGCTACACCATTTGCGGCAGGCGCACTCTTGGGAGCTGTTTTTTTAGACCTTTTGAAGGAAGGGATTGAACTCGGTGATTCTAATTCAGTGCTAATGGCTGCCTTGGTAGGGATGTTGATATTCTTTTTTGCAGAACGGTTTTTACGTTGGTTTCACCACCATCACGAAGAAGAAGACGAGTCTTCAACTATACCGCTTATTATTGCAGGCGATACAGCACACAATGCTCTAGATGGTGTAGCAATTGCGGCTGCGTTCTTAATTAGTCCTGCTACTGGCGTTATTACCGCCTTGGCAGTTGCTGCTCATGAGATACCGCAAGAAATAGGTGACTTTGGACTTTTACTAAGCAAAGGCATGCGACGCCGTAAAGTCTTAATTGTTAATATCGTTAGCGCTCTAGCTACAGTGTTGTTTGCGGTCATTACCTATGCGGTAGGCGATTCGCAGGCACTGCCAATAGACGTTCTATTAGGATTGAGCGCAGGATTCTTGCTGTATATTGCTGCCAGTGACATTATCCCGTCAATTCATGATTCTGCCCCTAATAAAAAACAATTTGATTGGCAGTCAGTTCTACTTATCCTTGGAGTTTTGGTAGTGGGTTTTTCTGTCAATCTAGCGCATAAGTATATTGACGATAGTCACGAAGATTCTGGCAGCCATGAACAAGTTGATCATAGCGCAGATAAGCTTCATCAGGAATCAGAACATCATGAAGAAGAAAACTACGAAGATGAATTAGATCATTAGTAAATGCTATAATTATTATTATGTTTATAGCTGTAGTTGCATTGGGGTTGGTGTGTATTGGACTTGTTGTGATGGTTTTGATAATACTAAAACAATCCCAAAAACCTGCCGAAGACAGCCAGTCGGCTCTAATGCTAAAGCAAGATCTGACCACCATAAATGACCAAATGCTGGCACTAAGAGAAGGTTTACAGGGGCATCTGACAGAAAGACTGGACAAAAATCAAGAGAGTATGAGTAAACAATTATCTGCCAGTGCCCAGCTAATTAAAGATGTAACCGAACGCCTAACCAAGCTAGACGATACCAACAAACGGGTTGTAGATGTGGCTGATGAACTTAAAATATTGCAAAACGTATTGCAGAATCCGAAGCAACGCGGAGTTTTAGGCGAGTTTTATTTGGATCAAATCCTTCAAAATTTACTTCCACCAGGTAGTTATTATTTGCAGCACAAGCTTGACGAGGGCACAATTGTGGACGCAGCAATAAAATTAGACGGTAAGCTACTTCCCATAGATAGCAAATTCTCACTAGAAAACTATAACCGATTAGTAGAGGCAAAAGGCGAACAAAGGGTACTGTTAGAGAAATTATTCAAAGACGATCTCAAAAAACGAATCGATGAAACTGCCAAATATATCCAACCAAAGAAAGGCACATTGGAGCAAGCATTGATGTTTATTCCATCGGAGGCAATATATTATGATCTGCTGGCTAATAAGGTTGGAGCTGGCGGAGTCAATGGCCGTGATTTAATGCAGTATGCGGCGGTAGATAAGCGGGTTACAATAGTTGGCCCCAGCACCCTAAGTGCTGTGTTACAGATTATTGTCCAGGGTTTAAGAAGCTTAGAAATCCAAAAAGATACCGAAGTTATTCGTAAAAACGTCGAGCAGCTTACACGGCATCTTGTTGGATACGACGGATACTTTAAAAAAGTTGGAGTATCATTGGGCGCAACTGTTGGGCATTACAACAACGCATCTAAAGAGCTAGGGAGAATTGATAAAGATATTGTCAAAATTGCCGGCTCTGATTCTGTTTTGGAGCCGTTATTACTTGATAAGCCCGCAATTGACGAAGACTAATTTCATTAGCGCATAATTCTAGTGGTACTATTATTCAATAAGGAGAAATATGGAAAATAATTCAAAAACGGTTGCACCCAAAACTGAAACAAAAGTTATTTATAAAGAAAAAAACCGACTAGGTAATATGTTTACTAGGACAATCTTAATATTTTTGTTAATACTTTGTGGAGTAGCAATTGCATGGATGTGGCTTCAATGGCGAGATTCTAAACAAGAGATCAACGGAGCAAATAGTCAGATAAATATGCTTAATCAGGACAAGAGTTCGCTAATGAGGCAGGTGAGTGCTCTTAGAAGTGGATCTGCCGAAGAAGTAGCGCAGGCTACCGAACAATCCATCAAAGATGAAATTGCTACCGCCTCTAAAGCTTATGTGCTTGCTGACGAAAAAGTAGATCAAAACGCCAATTATTCATATAGCATTTCCAAGCAAACCGAAGAATTCGCAAGAGTTTCGGTGGGTGTTCCGGAAGGCTCGGGCTTTTATGTGATACTTAAAAATTCATTTGGCGTATGGACGGTAGTATCATCCGGACAAGATACGGTTCCTGAAGCAGTTGCTGACAAGTATGGCATTCCTGCCGATATGCTCTAAGATACTCCAATTAGTTGCTAAGCATATCTACTGCAAGTGCGGCCGTCCAGCTAAAATCACTGGCTCCCAGACCTTGGCCGTTAATAGGATTAAAATATTCGTAAGGTCCAGCCGAGGCTACCATGGCCAGTGTCCTGTCGCGTAAATCTTTGGCTTCTTCAATAAAACCATATCTTTTGAGGCCGTCGATTATTAGCCAGTTGGTGTTGATCCAAGTCGGTCCTTGCCAATATCTGTTTGCATCAAAAAACGGTGAATCTAATGGAACACTAGGAACCGGATGATTAAGCCAATAAGTTCGGTGATCTTTCATTAATTTAACTAATTCGGTGGCTCGACTTTTTGTTATTGTGCCGGCGTACAATGGCATAAAAGTACCAATAGTCGGCTCAAAAATTAATTTGTGAGTAATAAAATCACGCGAATAGTATTGCCCGGTTTGTTCATCGAATAATTTTTCTAGGGCTGATTCGGAGTAATTCATTTTTTCCAACAAATCACTTGGTAATTTACGCCTAATTGTACGAGCAATTTTTTGTAACTGAGTGTTATTCCTTACAAATATACTGTTGAATGTTATGTCTTGGGTGCAAAAATCCGATCTATGCAAAATTTTATCGATATCATAATTTTTTCTACGCAAGCGTCTTACCACATCCCAAAGCAAAAGCGCTTCTAAGGAACTAATTCGTTGTCCAGGATTGACCCTACGAGTGTCGCGTCGTAAAAAATTTACAACTTTTTGCAGATGTAAATTTTCGATCATGGCAATCCACCAAGGTCGTGAATGTTCGTAAAGTTGGTGCACCCAAGGCGGAGTATTGTCTAGTCCAACTTCGTAAGGATGTACTTGTAGAGCCAGGCCTTCACCGTGAGGGTCACGTTCGGCATAAATCCAGGAGTGATAGCGCACCAAAGGTTCATACATCTTATAGTAGAATTCGTCCCGTTGATTTTTGTGCAGCTTTTCACCAATTTTTACTACAGCATCGGCAAGTATAGGCGGCTGAGTTATGCCCGACGTCGATACTTTGTCTGGTGCGTAAGGACTTAGCCAGCTGCGCCAGGCATCACGCTCTAGACGGTATTCTCGGTCGTTCTCAAATATCATGTGTGGAATCATGCCGTTGGACCACTGGCCTTTTACAAGGCTGATGATTTCTTGAACTGCTCTTTCTGAATCGAGGTGGCGCAGTCCTATTGCAGTAAAGGCGCTGTCCCAAAGCCACTGGTGTGGATAAAGCTTGGCTGGCGATGTATGTGTACCGCGGTCATTGGCTACCAGTACCGTAACCATTTGATCCATCAAGTCATATTCTGGCTGATTGGTGTTTGTATCGTCAGTTTCCATTTATTTAAGTATAAAGCTTCTCGACTGGAAATCTATTTTTTAAGCTTAAGAATAATTTATTCAACCAGGAATCTTAATATGAACTCAG
>JALYQY010000046.1 GCA_030855585.1 bacterium
TTGCAAATGCTTGCGCTGTTCGGACCCTTGGGTCAAATGCTCCACGTCACGCCGGTTGCTATTGGTGACTTGGCCATGACAGGCGCTGCTGCCTTTTTCGCACTTATTTTGCTTACCGAAATTCATAAGTTTATTGGTCGGCGTTTCTACAATAAGGGCAGCAACCGTCAAATGGCTAAGCTGGAGCGAAGTGTGGTATAATTACCACTGTTTTAGCATCTTTTAGAGTGCTCCAAGTGGCAAGGCGCTAGGTAGCGGCGGAGTCGAAAAAATTAATTCGAGTCCTGGAAAAACCACGAACACTCCACAAGAAAACTAAAACCTCCAACCCATAGTGGGGTGTGGCCAAGTGGTAAGGCACCAGGTTTTGGTCCTGGCATTCGGGGGTTCGAATCCCTCCACCCCAGCCAAGCATAAACGATTCAGTAATGACCTCTTAAGGAGGTCCCTTTTGTTCCTTTTGTGAGAATTTATCGTGCTATAATTGCGGTACAAATAATCAATACAAAAAGGACTTAAATGACAGTAAAGAAAAGCAACAGCTTTGATAAGTCAAAAGGCATCTTAGTAATTATTATTGGGCTACTTCTCTTCTCACTAATGTCTGTTGTCGTTTCATATTCTAAGAAAGCAAGTGACGCGCAAGGAAACATAGACTTTCAGAAGGGCTCAATCGTTAGTCTTGGATCATTAGAGTATGATTTCTCTAGTGGCAAAGCTGTAAAGAAGACAGATGCAAACTTAGCGAGCCTTAGATCATTCCTGATAGCCGAAGGCGAGAAGAGCGTTGGGAGCAATTGCGAAACGGTCTACCATAATGTCATTGTTGCAAGTCCGGACGAGAAAGAAGTGCTTCTCGACTTCGGCTGCACGCACCCAGGCTCAAGAATGTTCGCCGTGCAGCGCGAAGGTAAGTGGCAGCTTCTTTCTCCGACAAATCAGTTCGATTTATTTGGTATACCTCGCTGCGAGTATGTTGATTCGAACAATATCGATCGCAGTATTGCACCCGTATGCACAAGCCAATCTTTAGACGGCACCTCTAGTAATGAGTATAGCGTACGATGAGCTGTAGGTTAGTGGGTATATGGAGGCCTGTTTAAAAGTCGAACATACTACGTTAAAATCTTCCCGAAACACATCCACTAGCCCCAGCCAAAGTAAAAGGACCAGCTTCTGCTAGCCCTTTTACTTTTATAGGAATATAGTGTCAAGCCTTACTGCGGGGCTCAGGTTCGAGAGCTTTAAGTAGAGCTAGTTTACTTTTACCCAGCTAACCTTTGCGACAGCTTCACCAGTATTTTCATAGTACTCAGCTATTACACCGCGTTGGCCTCCGCTAATCGTGGCTCGTACCGTGTATGTGGTAGTAGGCTGGTCGAACCACTTATCCAGTAGCAGTTGATTATCTGCGTATAATCTCATGCCATCACTGGTAGTAACAGTGAAATCATAGACACCAGGTTCAAACTCAAACAAGCCAGACCACCTCGCACTGAAGGTATCGGGATCTACCGAAGGATCGGGAGATCCCAGTCCCCAGTCGAAGTTTATTTGGCTATCGGTTCGATACTTTCGGAACTCAGTAAAGTCTATAGTGTTGTAGTAACAGGCGATGAAATTGTTGGTACCTGGCCGAAAACAGCCGCTTTCGTCCCTTGGGTCAGAGGGAGCTCCAGACGCCTGTACATTGAAAGACAGGGCATTGTCATTCCAGGTTATGAGTTGCTGCCATCCTGGGGTGAATATGCCGACAGCGAGCCTATATTGTCCATCAGACAGATTAGCCGGTAGTACGATGTTGTATACATCCTGGTAACTTGCTGTTCCGGTACGAGGGATGAACACGTTATCAAAAGATTGCTGGGCAATTTGTTGTCCAGCGCTATTATAAATCTCAAGATCCAGCAATACCTGGTTGTCGGTAGTAGGGCTCGAGAATCTGGCATAAAGGAAGTCACCGCCTCTCCAAGCCTCGTCCAGTACGACGACGTTATCCTGTTTCTTATTTTTAGCTGAGGCCTGTTTCGCGGTATCCGAGGCATGGTAATTGGGAGCCGCGAGGGCAACCTGCGGAAATATTAACATTGCCGCAATCACATTCATCACATTCATCACAAGCATAAATACTGGTTTCTTCATACGTGCTCCCCCCGTTATATATTCTAATTATACCATATTTAGCGGCATATTAATATGTGACCATTTATCATATGCTGCATGATTCATCGCTATTCTGTAATATAAAACCTCTTATCAGAAGTAATTGCATTAAGAGTATGCGACAGTTCGGAAACCCGATTACAACCCAAGCCAAGTACCATGTGCTCAACCACGAGAAATGCTTGAACCATTTTTACCAACCCTACCATGTCATATAAGAGAACACATAATAAGCCTTGGCAATAAGCAAAATGTGGGATAAAATAAAAGTATATCACTGGTAGTTAAGGGTAGTTCTAGGTATTTAAAGCATGTTAACCACAGATAATCTCGTTAACTGTCAGCGCGCAGCTCAGTATTTAGGTGTCAGTGTTAAAACTGTCAGGCATTGGGCCCAATCCGGTACATTGCAGGGTAAAAAAGTCGGATCTCGAGGCGATTGGCGTTTTAGCCCTGATGATCTAAACAAAATGATCAAAATTGACAAAGACACGTACGAGAGCATCAAAAATTTCTTATTGGAGCATGCCGCTACCATTCAAAGCCTGGCAAATCAAAAGCATATAACTCATCTTGGCACCGAAAATGCTCAGGTAAAAAATTTGAAGAAAAATCGTGAAGATTACGTGAAGATTGTCAAAGAGTTCGCTAATAACCTAGAAAACACAAAAAAAGGGGAAAAGGTATTTTTGAAGTTAGGCTCTGGTATTGCCAAAAAGTCAGTCGAACAAGGGTTAACTTTAGAAGAAACAGTGGATGGCACAATTTTCCTCAAACAAGCTTTTTGGGAAAAATTGGGTGAAACTGGCTTGTTGCAACGGCTGACAACGCATGACCTGTATAGTTTTAATCAGGTAATATCACTGTACGCAGATATGGTAACTTCAAAAATAATCTTTGCCTACCATGAATATTATAAAGAACAGGAAGAACGAATCGTAAAAGCCGAAGCATTGCGTCATACGTCTGAAAACCAGTTCCGCGTGCTCGCCGATACTATTCAAAGCTTGGCATGGATAGCCGAGCCGGATGGGTATATCTATTGGTACAACAAGCGCTGGTACGACTATACCGGAACAAAACCAAAAGACATGGAAGGCTGGGGCTGGCAATCGGTACACGACCCCGTAGCGCTGCCCCAGGTTATGAAGCGCTGGGTCGCATCAATTGAAACTGGTAAACAATTCGATATGACTTTCCCGCTTAAAGGAGCGGACGGTATCTTCCGACCATTTTTGACTCGGGTCATGCCGGTCAAAAATAAGACTGGAGAAATAATCCAGTGGACAGGCACTAATACGGATATAAGCGAACAAAAAAATGCGGAAGGAAAATTACTTGAAAGTCAGAATCGCCTGGAAGCTGTTTTTGAGTCGGTAGCAGACGGTATTTCCGTATTTGACATGAACGGTAATATTGTTTTACTCAATAAATCCCTCGCTGAAATTACTGGCTTTAAAAATGTAGAAGACATGAAGCGAAATATAGATTACTTTGCTAAAATCTTCCAACTGTTCACGCTCGATGGAAAACTATGTCCTATAAAAGATTGGCCTATTTCGAGAGTATATAAAGGAGAAAGCTTTACCCATTATGAATTACTAGCCAAACGAACAGATATTAACAGAGAGTGGCATTTTAATTATAGCGGTACACCGGTACTGGATGACACGGGGAAGCAAATTTTAGCCGTCGTGGTCACCCGTGACATGACAGCTTTAAAATTGGCAGAAAATGAGAAAAAAGAATTTACTGTTATGGCTCATGAACGTAATGAACTACAAAAATTGAATAAAGCCAAAGATGAGTTTATAGGTATTGCCTCACATCAGCTGCGGACACCTGCTACCGCAGTCAAGCAATATATAAGCATAGTACTGTCGGGTCTTGGAGGAGAGTTGACGAGGGGACAGCAAGACTATCTGCAGACTGCTTATGACAGTAATGAGAGGCAGCTAAAGCTTATCAATGATTTGCTAAAGACAGCTCAAATTGACGCAGAAACATATAGGTTGAATAGAAAACCTTGTAACGTAACGAGCTTATTGCAGGAGGTCGCCGACGAGCTGCAAATTGTACTTGATACAAAAAAACAGCGGCTGATAATATCTGCGCCAGATCAACACACTGCTATACGGGTCGACGAGACTGAAATGAAATTAGTTTTCGCAAACCTTCTAGAAAATGCTAGTAAATATAGTTACGAGTCTACGAATATTAAAGTTGCCATTAAACGTACGTCTAAAACAGTTAAGGTAAGTATAACTGATAGAGGAGTTGGTATCAGAGAAGAAGATCAAACAAAAATTTTCGATAAATTTACCAGAATAGATAATGACCTGTCAGACACTATTATGGGCACCGGCCTTGGACTCTATTGGGTCAAAAATATTATTGGAATGCATGGCGGCAATATCACCGTTTCATCGAAACTTAACAAAGGGTCGACCTTTACGGTTACCTTACCTCTATGATTAAGGCTACATCTGTTCTCATAGTTGAAGACGAAGAGGTTTTACGAGACGCTTACGAACTGATTATAACGACCTTAGGCTATACCGTATATACGGCCAGCAATGGCACTGAAGGTCTCGAGCAATTAAAAAAGCATAAGCCCGATATTATGTTACTCGACATTTTTATGCCTATTATGGACGGCAGGGAAGTACTCCGTATTTTAAACAAAACCGATTTCCCCAATGTCAAAATTGTCGTCTGCAGTAATATGTCCGACAGTAAACTCACACAAGAGGTGCTTGACAATGGCGCTGACAAATTTGTGCTCAAATCAAGTATTGGGCCGAACGAACTAAAGCGCTTACTACATGATCTGGCTCTTAAGGCCTAGCTGGGGTAGTGAAAGTTGTATCCCAACTTAAACCCAAGCAATAACCTTTTTTAATAACATATATATAGATCAGCTCGCTACGTTATCCGTTTATGTTGTTCGATACATTCGAATAGGTTTTCGGTGGGCACCATCTCATCAAACTAGCCGTCCTCTATTATTGCCAGTTACGATATGCTTTTTATATTTCGCACAATACGATTCATTACAGTTTATGTAAGCAACGTAAGTTATTATAAAGTTATAATTACAAATTTAGATTGAGGGACTCAATGGTATCAGTCGCTATCCTAGCAACCTTACAGGCTAAACCTGACAAAGTAACAGAGCTATCAGACATGCTTAAAAGTGCTGTTGAACTGGCACAAGCTGAAGAACTAACTATCTCATGGTATGCGTTACAAATGGGGGAGACAACGTTTGGTATTTTTGACACCTTTGAAGATGAAGCCGGACGCCAAGCTCACCTTAACGGTCAAATTGCTGCCGCTTTAATGGAACATGCCGACGAGCTTTTATCTGAGCCACCTAAGATTGAGCATGTTACAATCTTAGCTGCCAAATAAGATTAATGCTGTAGTGGCTCGAGTAAGGCTTTTGTACAGTTTCGCGCCACAATCTCGCCAAAAACCGTGTGTAATGTCTTATTTTGAGTTGTTAAACTATAAGAAATGAGACACCGTTTGTGCTTTGCATCTCACTTTCGGTCACCCTTTATGGGAAGGTTCTAGACCTATATGCCCAGCCACGCATAAGCAGTATAAAAGACCTCCTCAGAGGTCTTTTATTTGATAGAATAAGCTGATGAAATCATACTAAGTTGTTCAAAAAGAAGTAGACCCGATTACCGACGGTTTGGGTATGCGTATTGATGAAAAAATTAAAGAAGCGGTAATCGCTATTCGAATGGTAGGGGTCCAGACAGAGGGTTCCTGCGAAGGACATCGAGATTGGGGACACCCTTATCCCTGGATTAGTATATACGCACCAGAACAGAATGAACCAAGCTGGACCGAAGCTAATCTGGCCGAAAGAACAAAAGTTGAACCTCTCATCGATGAGTTCAACTCTCAATTTTCTCCAGAATACCCACTCATATTACAAAATCAAGGGGTATACGGGGCATTTAGAATTCAGAGTTTCTATTGGAAGCAGGAGGTTGATCCAAATCAACTAACAGATTATCAAAAAATTATGGGTGCATTTGCACAATTTATTATCCGCAAGTACTCGCAATCTTCCTGAAATACATCCACTATCCCCAACCAAGCATCAGCACGATGAAAGGCTTCTTCTGAAGTCTTTTTTGTTTTGTTACAATACCCGTATGAATGAAGTCACCGCCGAAACTGTTGCAAAAGTATTACTTATAAACAATTTGAATCAAGCCCTGATCTTAACAGTAGGGGAGTATAAAGAGAGACCAGATAAGTCGTTCAAACCTGATTTACCCGGAGGCCTTGTTGATCCTGGTGAGTCGGAGCGCGATGCGGCAGTTCGTGAGGTTTATGAAGAAGCGGGTTTTCAAATTAATGCGAAAGATTTACAACTTGCGTATTCTCAAACTGATTTCTATGGAGATGAACAGAAGTCCGTCACAAAGCTTCTATACTTGATTTACTTAAATCACACTCCAGATGTAAAAATTAGCTGGGAGCATGCGTCTCATGACTGGGTGGATGTGGAGGGAATTACAGAGTCGGTCGAATTCCGCCCATTCTATAAATCGGCAGTTAAATATTGTATTGAACGAGGATTAATTGGATAGTCTTCCTGAAACACATCCATTAGCCCCAGCCAAAAATAAGCATGATGAAAGACTTCTTCGGAATATCTTTTTGTTTGATATTATTACTAAATGATTGATGAGCACTTGGTTCGAGTCGGTGTGGGTGTGTTTGTATTTAAAGACGGCGAATTCATCATGCTGCAGCGAAAAGGATCACATGGTTCCGGCTCATGGTCGGTACCCGGCGGGCACTTGGATTTTGGGGAATCTTTTAAAGACACGGCTGTTCGCGAGGTAAAGGAAGAAACTGGGCTTGATATTAAGAGCATTCGTTTTGGTGCGGTAACAAATGACTACTTCAGAGACGAGAATATGCACTATGTAACGGTATGGATGGTGAGTCATTGGGCGCATGGCGAGGAGTATATCGCCGAACCCGACAAATGCAGTGCACAGGCGTGGCACACTCTCGATGATTTACCTGATCCTTTGTTCCTCCCATGGAACCAGTTGTTAGGTTCTGAATTTGTGGATAGGATTAAGCAATTTTCTACCTGAAATTCATCCACTATCCCCAGCTTTGTCGTCGATATAGGGATAGGTGTCAAAGCGTCTTTCTTTTCTGCTCTCCAGTTTTGTTAGTCCGGCTTTAATGGTTGATTTATGATGAGAACGATAATTAATCTTATCGGCATGATAGACTTTTGCCCAGGCTATGATAGATATTCAGAAAACAAGGATGGTGCTATTAGCCCAAATACTCAAAAGGCGAGGCACTAGCCAATAGTTAACGATATAGATTTTATTTACAGGTTAGGTCACCTATAATTGAGTGAAAGCAACTTCATTAATAAGTAGTTGTAAGGGGGTGTGAGTGAATAAGTTTGCTATAGGTTTGATAGTTATAGTGGCATTTGTAGTTGGCGGGGCAGTGGGCGGGTCTGCTATTTACAAAATGCAGTCTTTAACCGCCAATCAGGCACAAGATGGTAAGCAAGCAGATAGTAATAATTCCAGCCCGAGAGCAGATCGCCCTATTGATAAAGGTGAGGGTCTGGGTTTAACGCCAACAGAGATGCTCGAGGAATTGCAAGCCATGCCATCGGACCGTGAGTTTGATAGACGCTATTTGAATTACATTGCGCTAATGAGGAGTAACGAAAATGGAATGGCCCGTGTAGCTGTCGAGAAGGCTACACAACCAGAGCTAAAGCAAGCAGCACAAGAGCAAATGACACAGAATCAAGAGCTAGTTAGTAGAATATATCAATGGGTAAATCTATGGGGCTTTACCGACCACTAGTAAACAATGGACACTGAGTATGGGTCAGTGTCTTATTTGCAGTAATCGCCATCTTCACCCAATAAGTCTTTTAAGTTAGAGCCGCATACTCGCTTCTGTATATCCAGAGTCTGAGAAGTGCTGTTTTGCAAACCTTCAATACTCTGCTTGGTATCTCGCATGAAAGTAACAAGTTGGAACAATAAAAAACCGGAGACAAGTAATACTATTAAGAATAGTGTTCCGAATAATGTAATCCAAAAATTCAGAACTTTTATCTGCCGAATTAACTGTTTGAGTAAAACTTCGTCCATACATTCATTTTAGCGGATAAACCAGCTAAAGGCTCAAAGGCAAGCTGATTCTTTTTAAAACACATCCTCTACCCTCAGGGTTGGCAGATGGAAATAGTTAGCCAAGTAGTGGGGAAAATACTTGCGCTTTTTAAAGGTATTTGCTAAGTTTGATTGGAGTATGCAGAAAAAGAAGCTACCAATTATTAAGACCGCACGTAGGAATCGCTCCGAGAGGGGCGATTTATTTATATCGCAGGCAGGCTACCTAACGCTAACTGATGGAACCATATGGAGCGGACAAATGCCGATGATGCAGGCGGGTAGATGCGACGGCGAGGTGGTATTCAATACGGGTATGACAGGATACACCGAATCGCTCACTGATCCTTCTTATGCTGGTCAGCTCTTAGTTTTTACATACCCGCTCATAGGCAACTACGGTGTAGCAATTAAGCACACTGAGTCAGATAAAATCCAAGTGAGTGGTGTAATTGTTTCAGAGGTAGCGGAAAAATGGAGTCACATTGCTTCAAAATGTTCATTATTAGATTGGTTAAAAGAACAACAGATTCCATTGTTGGCCGGCATAGACACCAGAGCACTTACGAAACATTTGCGAACAAGCGGGACGATGAATGGCGCGATTTCAAGTGCGCCTTTGAGTATGCCTTCCATCGTGCTTGAGAAACCTTTTGTCACTATTTCAAAGCCAACCGTTTATCAAAGAGGTGAGAAAAAGAAAGTTGTCTTAGTCGACTGCGGTGCAAAAGAAAATATTTTAAGGTCTCTGCTCAAAATGCCAATAACTATTAAGCGAGTACCGTACGATTACGATTATACAAATGAAGAATATGACGGGATTCTGATATCAAATGGGCCTGGTGATCCCGCTGATTACACGCAAACTATTGCTATCGCAAAGAAAGCATTGATAAAGGGCAAGCCGATATTTGGTATTTGTCTTGGCAGTCAAGTCATGGCTTTAGCAGCAGGGGCAAAGACATACAAGCTGAAGTTCGGCCATCGCGGCCATAATCAACCGTGCCTGGAATTAGAGCATTCCCGGGGTTATATTACCAGTCAAAACCATGGTTATGCTATCGATGAAAAATCACTTTCCAGAGACTGGCGAGTAACATTTAGAAATCTCAACGATAGCTCGGTAGAGGGTATCGCTCATAAAACTAAACCATTTTTCTCAGTTCAATTTCATCCCGAAGCCTGCCCAGGTCCTACTGATACAGAATGGTTATTTGATAGGTTTTATAAGTCGTTATGAGTAAAAAGATTAATAAAGTCCTACTATTAGGCTCTGGTGGCTTACGGATTGGTCAAGCGGGCGAATTTGATTATTCTGGCTCGCAAGCTATAAAGGCTTTGAAAGAAGAAGGTATTTTTATTGTTCTCATCAATCCGAACATAGCGACTGTTCAGACAGATGAAGACATGGCCGACAAAGTCTATTTCGAACCTCTAACTGTTGACTCGGTGGTCAAAATTTTAGAACGAGAGAAGCCTGATGCGGTGATGTTGAGTTTCGGGGGTCAAACCGCCCTGAATCTAGGTCTTGAACTTTATAGTTTAGGCATCTTAAAGAAACTAGATATAGACGTGCTTGGTACTCCGGTACCAGTCATTAAAGTAACAGAGGACAGGGAGCTGTTTAAAAACTCACTGAAGGAAATTGGCATAAAAACAGCCAAGAGTCGAATCGCTTATACATTCGAAGAGGCGTTATCAGCCGCCCAATTAATAGGTTATCCGATAATGCTTCGTTCGGGTTACAGTCTTGGCGGCCTTGGCTCAGGACGAATAAATAACGAAAATGAATTAAAGCATCGTGTAGGTGAAGTACTAAAGGCCGTTCCACAAGTATTGATCGAAGAATACCTAGAAGGATGGAAAGAGGTTGAGTATGAGGTAGTACGAGACATAGATGGCAACACTATTATTGTATGTAATATGGAAAACTTCGACCCGATGGGCATACATACAGGTGAAAGCATCGTGGTCGCGCCTTCACAAACCCTCACTAATGAGGAATACCACCGTTTGCGCCGTATTGCTATAGAAACCATTAACCACTTAGGTATCATAGGCGAATGCAATATCCAATATGCGCTAAATCCTGCAAATGGAGATTACAGAGTAATTGAAGTTAACGCTCGTTTAAGCCGTTCGAGCGCACTTGCATCAAAAGCCACAGGATATCCACTAGCTTTCGTAGCTGCAAAATTAATGCTCGGAAAACGTCTTTATGAACTGAAAAACTCTGTCACTGGACAAACGACTGCTTTTTATGAACCAGCCCTTGATTATGTAGCCGTGAAGATGCCCCGTTGGGACTTGGCAAAGCTAAAATCCAGCGACCATCGCATCGGTTCTGAAATGAAAAGTGTCGGCGAGGTGATGGCTTTAGGGCGCTCGTTCCCCGAAGCGCTGCAAAAAGCAGTAAGAATGCTAAACATTGGGGCTCAAGGTCTGTCAATTCATCCGTATACCTTTAAAGAGCCTTTGGAAGAAGTTTGTAATGCAACAGACCGAAGACTGTATGCTATTTACGACGCACTTGAAAAGGGGTCTACTGTAGATACTATTCACGACTTATCAAAAATAGATAAGTGGTTTCTTGAGCATATAAAAAATATTTACTTGCTCGAAACTCAGTTGAAATCAAATAAACTAAGCAAAAACTTACTGGTGACATTAAAACGGTCTGGTTTTTCTGATAAAACTATTGCAACTATAAAAGGACTTACCGAAGCGCAAGTTAGAAATCATCGCTTGAAACTAGGGGTGAAGCCGTGCATTAAACAAATCGATACCCTGGCTGGTGAGTTTGAAGCAGAGACCAACTACCTTTATGTTACCTACAATGGCGACGTTAATGATGTTAAACCTCTTGGCAAGGATGCCACTATAGTGCTTGGGTCGGGTCCTTATTCGATAGGTTCTTCAGTCGAATTTGATTGGTGCGCCGTCAACACGGTTAAAAGTTTACGCGCTCATAAGAATAAAACTATAGTCATAAATTCAAATCCTGAAACGGTTTCCACCGACTTTGATAGGTCAGACAGGCTATATTTTGAAGAAATTACCCTGGAACGAGTACAAGATATCGCTGATTTTGAAGAACCAAAAGGCATAGTTGTCTCAGTGGGGGGTCAAATCGCAAACAACCTAGCGTTGCCACTAGGCAAAAATTATCCAATCCTCGGAACCGCACCCGTAAATATTGACAAAGCAGAAGATAGGCAAAAGTTCTCCTTAATGCTTAATAAGCTCAGTATTGACCAGCCAGTTTGGGAAGAGGTGACTAGTATAGAAAATGCAAAGGAATTCGCTAAAAAAGTGGGCTTTCCTGTATTAATTCGTCCGTCTTATGTGCTATCGGGGGGAGCTATGAATGTGGTGAGAGGTGATGAGGAAATGGAATCTTACCTACAAGAAGCTACCCGTCTTTCGCCAGACCACCCCACAGTCTTATCGCAGTTCATAATGAACGCAAAAGAGTTTGAAATCGATGGTGTTGCCAAAGAAGGCGAGTTGGTTATTTATGCTATTTCGGAACATATAGAAAACGCGGGCGTACATTCGGGAGATGCAACGGTTGTGTATCCGGCTCAAACACTCTATTTAGAAACTGTCAGGCGCGCAAAACATATCGCAAAGCAAATTGTAAAGAGCTTAGAAATAACAGGTCCGTTTAATATTCAGTTTATAGCTAAAGACAATGAACTTAAAGTAATCGAATGTAATCTGCGTGCTTCCAGGTCATTCCCCTTTGTATCGAAGGTATCGGGCTATAATTTTATTTCACTGGCAACTGACGCTATGCTGGGCTTCACCAATAAGGAGTTTTTCCAAACGCTCGAACTTGACTACGTTGCGGTAAAGACGCCGCAGTTTTCCTACAACCGGCTTAAGGGAGCGGATCCAGTTGCGGGAGTAGAAATGGCATCTACAGGAGAAGTTGCCTGTTTCGGAAATGATTTAGAAGAAGCTTTTTATAGATCCTGGCTTTCGACAGAGCAAAATATAAGAGGAAAAAATGTTTTTATCAGTCTGCCGGATGACCAAAAACATAAATACGTTGATGAGGTCAAAAAACTATTAGAAAACGGATGGGAATTTTTTACCACAGAAGGTACCTATTATTATTTTAAAGAACGCGGACTCAAGTCTACGAAGCTTTTTAAGGTACACGACAAAAAGGAGCCGAGCGTAGCTACGGCAATCGAAGAAAGGAAGCTGGATTTAATGATTAACGTGCCCCCTATACAAGAAATTAATAGTGATGCTTACCAAATTCGACGACTCGCCATTGATAATCACCTACCTTTATTAACAAATGCAGAAACTGGAAGACTATTGCTGAGGTGCCTGGGTAATCCACGGTTGAAGACTTTGCAGCCAAAGTCATGGAATGAGTATGTGTATCGATCAGGCGATAGCGTAAGATAGTAGTAAGGTTTTATTCTCAGCCCTATTATAAAGGTGAAGCAATCCAGAAGATGGCTTGAGTCTAACCGTTTATACGAAGCAACGGTGCAGACATACACGAATGAAAGGTAGCATATGATAATCATGAAATTTGGCGGTACCTCTGTAGGTAGTGCCGAGAGAATACGGGGTGTGGCTAAAATAGTAGCGAGTGAACGCTCAAAGCAGCCAATCGTTGTTGTGTCAGCACTGAGTCAGGTAACGAATACGCTTGTAGAATTAGCAGCCCTTGCCGCCAAGGGCGACCGCGCGAATAAAATCCATATAGGTATAGAACGCCTTCGAAAAATACACACTGATACAATTTTTGAACTGCAGCTTGAACCTACGATTATGGAGCTGCTTATGGAAGTTGTCGAATCTAAACTGGCTAATCTTAGTGAGATTTTAAATAGTATCTCTGCTTTGGGAGAATTAACTCCTCGGGGCAGCGACTTAATAATTTCTTTTGGCGAACGTCTTTCAATACACATAGTCGCAGCAGCACTGACTCAAAATGGCATGCCTGCAACACCCATTGAGGCCACCGAACTCATTGTTACCGATAATGAGTTCGGTAACGCACAACCAAAGCTTGCCATATCAAAAAGACACGCTAAGTCGATACTTCAACCGATTGTAGACAAAGGTGTAACACCAGTCATCACGGGATTTATTGGGGCAACATCCAGTGGCTTTATGACGACCCTCGGACGAGGCGGCTCTGATTATTCGGCAACGATTATTGGCTACTGTTTGGATGCTTCGGAAGTCTGGATTTGGACAGACGTAGATGGAGTGATGACTGCTGATCCGAGATGCATACCTAGTGCACGCACTATAGCCCAATTATCCTATAATGAGGCGGCTGAGCTGTCGTATTTTGGCGCAAAAGTATTGCATCCGAAAACCATGGCTCCGGCAGCTTTAAGCAGCATACCTATTTTTATCAAAAATACACTTAATCCCTCAATGATAGGAACCGTGATTACCGATAAGGCCACGGTCCATCCCAACGGAGCCAAGGCCCTAACTGTTTTGAGTCAATTATCCCTGATTAGCATTCAGGGTAAAGGCATGCAAGGTGAGTATGGTACCGCAGCAAAAGTGTTCGGAGCCTTGGCAGATGAAAAAATAAATGTGTTTTTTATTTCACAAGCGTCTTCAGAGAATAATATATCTCTCATAACCGATAGGCTCGACGGCAAAAGGGCAGTATCGGCATTAAAGCTGGTTTTAACTAACGAGCTTCGGACCAAGAAGCTTGAATCCATACACGAACAATCAAATGTGTCTATGATAGCAGTTGTCGGTGAAGGGATGCGCAATCATACGGGTATCGCAGGCCGCATATTCATGGCTTTAGGAAATGGTAATATAAATATTATTGCAATCGCCCAAGGTTCATCCGAACGGAATATCTCTCTTGTCGTTAACAACGCTCAAGCAAAAGATGCCCTGCAGTGTATTCATGATGAGCTTCAACTATCTGTGCTCGCATAACGATCATATATTCTACACAGTTAGTACTAAATGATGATTTGCTACCTATTCCAGTTATCTATAAAAGGCACGTAAGAAACAGGAAGCAAGGTGTTGTCAGCCACCTCGCTTACCTGAAACGTATTAATCATATGAATTAAACATAAGCACATTAAATCAGTAAAAAGTGTTGACGAGATAAATTGAGATTGGTAATATTCTATGTAGGAAGATAAAGTGATACAGCACATAGATCATTATGTGTGACCGATCAAGTTCAATAGTTCAGTTCCTTCTAGAATAAGTTATTTAGTTCGTAGGTCACACCTGTTGGTGCAAATCTTCCCAGAAGAGAGACATGAAAATGTCTCTCTTCGATTATCAGAATATATAGTACAGTTTGAAGTGACGAAAATCACTAGACAACGTATGGCACTTCGATCGGATAAATACCGTCGAAGCTCGAAAGGTTGAGGCGCGACTTGGGCAATCCGATACTCTTGATAAGTTCAGGAAGCGGAAGATAGAAAAGAGTGTCGGCGCGAATAATTTCAGCTATCTGACTCTCACTGTATTCATTTGCAATCAGATCATGACTTGTAGGAGTGTCTATTCCGTAAAAATCAGGAAATTTGACAGGCGGTGAGGCTATACGAACATGAACGCTCTTTGCACCATGACTTTTCAATAGCCCAATAACATACTTTAGTGTATTGCCCCGCACAAGTGAATCATCTACAAGGATGATATCTTTACCATTCACGGCGTCGGTAATAATATTGAATTTCAATTGCACTGTCTCTTTGCGGATTTTTTCCGGCTCAATAAACGTACGACCGATATACCGGTTTTTGAGTAGGCCTGGTTCATATGGAATACCGGACGCCTGGGCATACCCAACCGCCGCTGACGAACCCGAATCGGGGACACAGAATACTGCATCCGCCTTTACCGGAGCGAGCTTCGCCAGCATCTGGCCAGCCCGGTACCTAGCCGTATAAACATTCTGACCGGCAATGATACTGTCTGGTCGGGCAAGATAGACGAACTCAAAGGCGTCAACGCGTTCTTTACCCTCTGAAATTTGCACCGACTCAAGCGTATCTTCTGACATAATAACCAATTCGCCAGGCTTA
>JALYQY010000022.1 GCA_030855585.1 bacterium
TATGAACTCAGGGCTAGCGGTAATTTGTAAATGATACCGGAAAATCAAAATCCTGCTCTCTTAGCAACTGCATAACAGCTTGCAGGTCGTCTTTGCTGCTACTTGTAACTCTGACTTCTTGACCCTGGATTTGAGTTTTTACTTTAGGCAATTTATCACGAATAAGATTGGTGATCTTTTTGGCTTTTTCTTGATCGAGGCCTTGCTTGAACATTACTTCTTTGGTTGACTTAAGATTACTTTCAACAACTTCTTGACCTGTATCTAGTACTTTTTGGGATTGATTACGGGCGGCTAGTTTTTTGCGTACAATATCCAAAATAGAATCAATTTGCCATTCGCTATTGCCGATAATTTTAAGTCCAGTTTTATCATTATCCAACCACTCTACAGCCGCAGGGGTGCCCTTAAAGTCATAACGGCTAATTAGCTCGCGTTGGGTTTGATCATAAACATTGTTGAGTTCGGCTTTGTCTATATCAGAAACAATATCAAAAGAAAATGTTGGCATAGTAAAAGCATTGTAACACTTCGTTTTAACGTTCAAAAAATTAAACACTAAAAGGAAGAACAGAGTAGGAATAGATTAAGGCGGAGCGCACGTGGCGGGGGCGGTGTCATGGAAAACCATGATACTTTTATTAGCCCCCGCCACGTGTCTCCAAGCAACTACCTGCCGCGTGGTATGCAACCGTAATCGATATGCCACTCCGCAACATCATGCAAGCAATCCGAAGGACTACTCGGAACGATGCCAGGTAGAGCGACGTCGACGCATGAGCCATCAAGGGGCCACTGCCACGGTGGGCACATGGGTCCGCCCTTGTTGGGGACGTCGTATGTGCTCCAGTCGTCATAAACGACCGGCGGCATCTCGTTTAGCTCGGCGAACCGTTCAGCGATGATGGGCAGCAGAAGGTCGGATTCGCCGTACATGCCGAGTTGGATGCATTTTGGGTAAGTGCCCCTGGTCTGCTCGATGACGACGTATATCTCGCCTGGGTAGCACGATTCGAGTGCGGTGACGCGCTCGTTGATGTTGTCATTCACCTCCTCAGGAGTCATCTCGGCGGTCACAATTGCCTCATTGTTGCGTTCGAAGTTCACCTCCGCTCGATCAGCGATGAACAATGCGATCCCTGCGCCGATTAGTGCCCAGAAAACAGCTAGAAATACTCTTTCTATTCTTCTCATGATACGGTACCTCCAAAAACGTGGGCTGGTGCCCGGGTGTCTGCCAAATCTGATTGATCGGCATTGCAGAGCATTAATAAAAGTACTGCTCTCTAAAGCCGATCAATTTTCCTACTCTGTTAAAAAACGTCCCTTAGGAGATTACTCAACTAAAGAACATAACTATTATACCATAACAGCAATAAAGTTTCAATATGTTTTTGACTGTTTCTAAGGTGTTATACTATGGCTAATGAGTTATCAAATTCCTGAAATTGCTGAGGTTGCCGAAGTGTTAAAATCTAGGCTTAATCAAGCCGAAGACAAGCGGTCGGTTTTACGCAGCATGGAACTTAAGAGTTTGTTTGACCAACTCAAATCTTTGCCGCCCGAAGAAAGAGGTTCCTTTGGCAAAGAAGTTAACCAGTTACGTATAGAATTAACTAGTTTAATCGAGGCAGACACAGAGTCATCAAAAGTTTTAACGCCGATTGATATTACCGCTCCTTGGGAGATAAACACACCAGAAGACAAGCGGCCAAAATTATTTAACGTTGAGCAAGCCAGTTTGCATCCTCTAACCCAAGAGATAGAGGCGATTTGTGATATTTATCAGCGAATGGGATTTGTAGTCGAAGATTCGCGTGAGATTGATGACGATTACCATATGTTTGAGAGCCTTAACTTTCCAGAAGGCCATCCAGCGCGTGACGATTATGATACGTTTATGACCGATGACGGCTTGATCGCCCCAGCTCATACCAGTACGATGCAAAACCGAATCCTGCAGAAATACAAAAATAATCTAGTACAAGGCGAGCCTATTGCAGCTGTTATCCCTGGCCGCGTATTTCGTAACGAGGATATTGATGTCACGCATGAGCATACTTTTTACCAGCTAGAAGGAGTTTATGTGGGTAAAGGAATTACCGTAGGCAACTTGATAGCTACCCTTGGCGCTTTTATGAACGAATATTTTGGTCAAGAACTTAAAACCAAATTACAACCTTTTTACTTTCCGTTTACCGAACCAAGTTTTGAATTTGCTATTGAGCGTCCAAAAGCACTGCAAAAAAATGACTCTGAGGAACAAAAATGGCTCGAATTACTTGGTTGCGGCATGATTCACCCTAATGTTCTCCGTATGGCAGAGATTGACCCGGAAATTTACACTGGCTTTGCTTGGGGGGGCGGAATCGAAAGACTAGTCATGATGAAACACGGCATTGAAGACATCAGGCATTTTGAATCAGCCAACCTTAAATTCTTGAGGCAATTTTAATGGCTGCTCCTAAAAATATTCAAATTCCTTTAATTGGTTATTCGGTTGACGCAGATTGGTATAAAGGAACAAGTGGTGAGGTATTACTAGTCTTGATTGGCTATGAATCAAATAAAACTAAATATCGAGAGATGATACAAGTCCTTCAGTCGCAAGCAGGTACATCTGCTTTAGTTTTAAACTATTCAGGGCACGGTGAAAGTTCTTTTGAGCTAGGAAAAATCCGACCTGCACAGCATTTTCTTGAAGTGATCACTACATTTGATTGGCTTGCCAAAAATCAGCCAGGCAAAGGTATAAACGTTATGGGCACCAGTTATGGCGGCTTTATGGCTACTCAACTGACAAAGTATCGTACTTTTCCAAAGCTCTTGTTGCGCGTACCTGCAATTTATCCACCTTATGTTTTTTATGACGAACTAAAAACGTTTGAAAATACAAAACATTTTTCTGAATATAGAAGTAAGAGTACGGAGGAATTAGTTATGCATCCTTTACTTAAGCGTTCAAAAGAATTTGCAGGCAAAACAATGGTGGTGACACATGAGTTAGATGATATATGTCCTCCAAATGAAACTAATGCGTTCATTAAGTCATTTAATGCCGAACATTGGGAGGCTAAAGGTTTCGAACATGGATTCAGTATTAGCGATGTTACCGAAGAACAAAAACAAGAATATTATCTTAAACTTTCGGAGTGGTTAAAATGAAAGTCAGTTTGAACTTAGCCCAAGAATTCTCTAATGTTGACCTTAAGTCGATTCCTAGGTACGAGTTGTTGAAACGTATCGGGGCGCAATTGGGTGCGGTTGAGGAAGTGATCGATTGGGCACCCAAATTTGAAGGCGCAATGATTGTGCGAGTTGTATCATGCGACAAACACCCCAATGCCGATAAATTAAGTGTATGCCGCATAGATGATGGCGGTGTTCGTAATCATATAGACCGCGGTGAAGATGGGCTTATTCAGGTTGTATGCGGTGCGCCTAACGTACACGCTGACATGTTTGCAGTTTGGTTGCCTGTAGGCACTGTTGTTCCTGCAACCAGAGAAGCCGATCCATTTATGCTCACCGCTCGTGAAATTCGTGGAGTTATTAGCAACGGAATGTTAGCTAGTGCCAACGAACTAGGTATATCTGACGATCACAGCGGAATTGTCGATATTGCTCTTGCCGATGCCGGCAGACAACCCGTCCCAGGTGAACCACTGACCTCATATTTTGGCCTAGATGATTTTGTGATTGAATGCGAAAACAAAATGTTTACCCATCGACCAGATTGTTTTGGCAACTTAGGCGTGGCCCGGGAGTTATCAGGTATAAGCGGGCTTAGGTTTGAATCGCCTGATTGGTATAAACAGGATCCAGAATTTGAATCTAAGGATTTTTCACCAATAGAAGTGCGCAATGAAATATCGGAACTAGTACCAAGATTTATGGCGGTAATAATGCGTAATATTGCTGTTAAACCAAGCCCATTTTGGCTGCAAGCAACTTTGGCCCGTGTAGGCATTAAGCCAATTAACAACGTAGTTGACGTTACAAATTATGTTATGCACCTAACAGGCCAGCCGCTTCATGCTTTTGATTTTGACAAATTAAAGAGCGTATCTAACGAACCTAGCCTGCGTCCACGCAAAAGCAAGAAGGGCGAAAAACTTACCCTGCTTGGTCAAAAAGAAATAATTTTAACCGGCGAAGAAATAGTAATAGCGACCGACAAACAAGCTGTAGCACTGGCTGGAGTAATGGGCGGCGCCGAAACCGAAGTTGATGAAAGCACCAAGAATATTGTTATCGAATGCGCCACGTTTGATATGTACAGCATCCGCCGCACCAGTATGCGCTTTGGACTGTTTACGGATGCTGTAACCAGATTTAATAAAGGCCAAAGTCCGCATCAGAACGCAAGAGTATTGGCGTATGCTATGAAAAAAATGCAGGAACTGGCAAGCGCCGAACAAGCTAGCAATGTGTTTGATAAAGGTTTCAAAAATGTACCGATAAAACCGCTGGAAGTAACTGGCAAATATATTAATGATCGGTTGGGTAGTGAAATGGTGCCGGCAGAAATTGCCAAGTATTTACAAAATGTTGAGTTTGAGACAGATATAGTTGACGATCCAAAAGGTGCAAAAATTGTGGTTCATCCGCCTTTTTGGCGCATGGATATTGAACAACCTGAAGACGTGGTTGAAGAAATCGGTCGCTTGCACGGATTTGATAAGTTGCCCGTTGAGCTGCCGCTTCGATCTTCAAAACCAGCTGCAAAAAACAAGTTGGTAAATTTCAAGCAACAATTGCGGCTTAACCTAAAACAAGCTGGCGCTAACGAGGTCTTAACGTACAGCTTTATGCATGGAGATTTGATGCGCAATACAAATACCGATCCTGACCGATGGGCTTACCATATCCGCAATGCTATAAGTCCTGATTTGCAGTATTACCGAACCAGTTTAATTCCAAGCTTACTAATTAAACTACATCCCAATATCAAAGCTCAGGCCGGACTGGATAATAACCAATTTGCATTATTTGAAATTGGCAAAGCGCACGTAATAGATCAGAAATCCAATGGATTGCCTTTGCAGATGGAAAGATTAGCTTTGGCTGTGGTAGCCGACGACAAAACCGCCCGAATTCATCAATTTGGCTCGGCTTATTATTTGGCCAAAAAATACCTTGATTTCATTACCGACAATCAAGCCGTCTATACTCCACTAGATAATATCGAATATCCTATCTCGGCTCCTTATCAACAAGGCCGTAGCGCCAATGTGGCTGTTGGCGGTGAAGTATTGGGTGTCATTGGTGAATTTAGCGTCATCGTTCGCAAGAAATTAAAATTGCCTGATTTTAGCGCTGGCTTTGAGCTGGACATCGAGGCATTACAAAAATATATAAAACCTAAATCCTACCAAACTCTGCCACAATTTCCTGGCACGTGGCAAGATTTTACTCAAGAATTGCCGCTTGGCGTAACTTTGCAGGATTTTCAGGATAAGTTCAGTGCCGCTTTGTCTAGAACTCAAGGCCATGTCTATGAAGTTGAACCGGTAAACATATTCCAGCCAGAAGGCAGTAACCTTAAACGAGTTACTTTGCGTGTAAGTGTGCATCATCCTGGCAGAACCTTAACTACCGCCGAAGTGACCGAGCGCCTGGAGGCAGCTCGCACAGTCTTAAATTATAAGAATCCATAAATAATGAAAAAACTATTAATCGTATTACTGCTTCTGCCAGTCATTATTTTAGTACCTAAAACAGCTCATGCTGATGTCAATGATTTTGTCATTAATAACTTTGAAGCAAAATATTTTCTGAGCAACACAGACAAGCAAGGTTTGCTCCAGGTAACAGAGACGATACACCTAACTTTCAGCGATAATAATCACGGAATTCTTCGTGCCATACCCAACAAGTACAAAGGCCAGGATCTTAATATGCAGGTCGATTCAGTGGCATATGAGAATAGCGCCAGTGTGCCGTACACAACCTACGACGAAAATGATAACAGGGTGATCAAGATAGGCGATCCTGATAAGACGGTGACAGGCAAGCAGTCCTACATTATTCAGTATAAGTTAAGCAATGTTATGAGCTTTTATGACGGACATGATGAATTTTATTGGGATATAAATGGCGACCAGTGGCAACAGCCGATGGAACGTGTTACTGTCGACCTCTATTCTACAGCTCAGAATAAAACACTTCCGAATAAATTTGGGTGCTTTGCGGGTCCTCAAAGTGCACAAGCACAACCATGCTCTATTAGTGCTGAAAATTTCTTTGAGTATATATCACTTGATCCGGGTAATTCAGAACCGCTTCGTTACGACCACATAGTACATGCGGAAACGACTGAGTCGCTAGGTGGTCGTGAAACACTGACAATCGTTGCTGGATACGGAAAAGGCTATTTTGTCCCATCTACCTGGAAAGATAAGATTCATGAAAACATCGGCGGACTAATCGCCCTCATTGGCTCTCCGCTGCTAATCGGAGGCTATGCGATAAACCGCTGGCGTAAATTCGGGCGCGATGTAAAAGGCAAGGGTACTATTGTGCCGCAATTTGATCCGCCGATGGATCTTAAGCCTGCAGAAGTGGGTACATTGGCTGATTTTGCTTTACATACTCGGGAACTTACAGCTACTATCATTGATTTTGCAATTAGAGGTTATATAAAAATTATAGAAGAAAAGAAAGTTAAAAAACTGGCTAAAGATAGCCTGGAATATTCGATAGAACTTGTCAAAAATGACTTTACAGAACTAGATGAATACGAATTAAAGCTTATGCGCGGTATATTTGGTGAAGGTTCAAATTATCAGATTGGTAGTGTAAAAAACATGGCTGATTTAAAAGGCAAGTTTTATACCTCGGTGCAGCAAGCAAAAAGCGATATTACTAAACAAATTGTTACCAAAAAATTATTTAAAGGTAATCCTTTGACAGCCGGTGGTCGATTATGGGTATTATTTGGATTTTGTATATTTCTAATTTCTATTTTTGGTGCCTTTATTGGCCCGCTTGCCATAATTGGATTTTCGATCGCCATGTTGATTGTTTTAATTTGCGCATTAGCAATGCCAGCTAGAACATTGGAAGGAAGCCTTGCTAAAGAACATGCTTTGGGCCTGAAGTTGTATCTAGAAACAGCCGAGAAGGATCGACTCAAAATGATGCAAAGCCCTAATGCGCCTTATGCCAATAATACTGAGCCCAAAAAAACCGTAAATCTATATGAGAAGTTGCTGCCGTATGCCATAGTTTTTGGAGTAGAAAAGCAGTGGAGTAAGCAGTTTAAGGATATATATTCACAATCACCGCAGTGGTACAACGGTACTTCGACTACGTTTAACAGCATCTATCTTGC
>JALYQY010000054.1 GCA_030855585.1 bacterium
TCGCGAATGCAACCAAGCTGACCCTCATATCATAATTTTTTATGTGCCCAATCTCATGGGCCATTACACCTTCGAGCTCGGTGTCATCCATTATATCTAGTAATCCTGTGGTTGCTCCAACAATAGCATTATCGTAATTTCGTCCTGTAGCAAAAGCGTTGGGAGCTGGGTCGTCTATCAGATAGATTTTTGGTGTTGGCATGCCATTAGTTATCGCCATATTCTCCACTATTCGGTATAGCCTAGGGTTTTGCTGTTTGGTAATAGGATGGGCGCCGTTCATTGCCATTGCTACCTTGGATGAAACAAAATAACTAATGATTACGTATATTAGACCGCCAATAAGCACACCTATCGTAATATTTGGTGAGCCGCCGCCATAAAGCTGGCTAAATATCCAGCCCAGGCCACCTATTAGCAGCATAAACATTACCATAATAATGGCAGTTTTTCGTTTATTGTCAGCAATTGCGCTGTACATCAGTTAATACCTAAAAATTCCTAGTTTAGTTAGAATTTTACTTCTACTGGCTTTTCTACTTCGGCTCTTTCGGAATCTTCTACGTCAAAGAATTCACGATCTTTGTTGAAGCCAAGTAAAGATGCAAACATATTAGTTGGAAAGACTCGGCGAGCAGTATTGAAATCACGAACTACACCGTTATAAAACCTGCGTGAAGCTTGTATTTTGTCCTCAGTGTCGACTAGTTCGGTCTGAAGTTCCTTAAAGTTTTCGTTGGCCTTAAGATCAGGGTAAGCTTCTGCGACAGCAAAGATGCTCTTTAATGCGCCTTCCATCATGTTTTCGGCTTTACCGGTTTCGGCTGGGCCTTTGGCGTTTATCATAGCCGATCTAGCAGCTGTAACTTCTTCGAATACACCTTTTTCGTGGGCCGCATAACCTTTAACTGTCTCAATAAGATTTGGGATCAAGT
Organism: bacterium; assembly: GCA_030855585.1. Taxonomy (GTDB): domain Bacteria; phylum Patescibacteriota; class Saccharimonadia; order Saccharimonadales; family JACDBH01; genus JALYQY01. Next base: position 936 of record JALYQY010000054.1, read on the forward strand.
CCAATCTACGCTTTAGCTGAACCGTAATATCACTCCATGCTTCATCGCCACGAATGTTTAGCTTGAGCAAACGATTGTATATTGCTGCAAACACAATGACCAGCAGTACAACTACGCCGCCTACTATTAATAACCAAGTCATAATTTTCTCCCTGTTAACTAATACCTATATTATAGCACTTTACTGAAGATAGACTGTAGCAATATTAGTTATTTCTATATATGATTAGCGAAATTTAAGCTGAGCAGGTGAATCCAGAGCTCTTAACTCTTTTAATGGTTTAGGCAGACGCAACTTACCGCCGCTCATGCCAACTTCTGCCAAAATTGGATAGTAAGAAGTCCTTATTATCCCTGGAAATAATTCTTCTAAATCTGGATGCAAACTTCCTAGTAACAATCCTCTATGCAATCGTTCCCTACCACCCGCATGAATTTTAGACACAATCACATTGGGTTGACTAGCAGTAAAACCCATCACCTTGATAATGACATGCCTGTTGTGGGTCGCGTCGTATTCTATCCTGCTACCTTGCGGTATATCATTATGCAAATTTATTGTTTGAGCTAATGGATCACTATCTCGTGGCAACAATTGATCGCCTACAAGATCAAAAAATTCAATTTCATCTTCCCAATGGTAAAAACTCATTTTATGCACTTTCAATATGATGGTGGGCGAGGTGGGACTTGAACCCACAAGACTTTTGGTCAACAGATTTTAAGTCTGTCGCGTATACCAATTCCGCCACTCGCCCATCGCTGAGGTTAAGTTTTGTCCTAGGTTAGAAGTAGAAACGTTTTAACACTTTACTAAACCACGGTACAAATTTGAGCTGGAGGCACGTATGGGAGTTGCACCCATCTACGGAGTTTTGCAGACTCCTGCCTAACTGCTCGGCCAACGCGCCACTTCAATGTATGAAACTCTACTATATTAGCAGAAAATGCATATTTTAAGAAGTTAATCTAATAATTGCGTTATTTGATTAATGTAGTATAATTAAATTTATTATGAGACAAATCAAACTCGCCGGATATTCTATGGAATCAAAAAAACTTCGCTACATAATAGTAGCTGGTGCTTTAATTGCAGTTGGCTTTATTTCGCTTTTTTTAACTAATATTAATACCTCGGCATCAACCTGTACTAGTTTGGTGTTAAAAAGTGGATCTAGCGGAACTTGTGTTGCAACTCTTCAGCAAAAACTTAATTATTTTAGCTGTGCTGCAGGACCAGCCGATGGGATTTTTGGCAGTATGACAGATGGAGCAGTCCGTAGATTCCAAACTGCAAACAGCCTATATGTTGACGGTGTCGTCGGCTCACAAACTTGGAATCGTCTTTACAGCACTGCAGCAATGCCATGTGGTAGTGATAACGATGCTGCCGATAGAGCATTGTGCACAAACAGTACTAGCAAATGCATTTTGGTTCACCGTGTAGGAAACGTAAATCGTTTAGAACTATACCAAAACGCTGTATTAGTAGAGTCTGTCACTGTTAATACCGGCATGGCGGGATACCGGACTCGGAAC
>JALYQY010000060.1 GCA_030855585.1 bacterium
AAAGAGCACAGCACGCCATTAATAAAGTTATAGGGGAGTAATTATAATGCTAAAACGAATCGCAAAAAAAGTTTTTCGCTTAATTAATCCACCATTCGAGTCAATCGAAGACAACACTTGGGACAACATGGATGTTCTTGCCCAAAAAAGCGCACCTTTACGCGTTGGGCAGGAGAAGATGGATGAGACATTATTTGTACTTCATCAGATTAAAAATGCACAGACCATCAAAACAGATGAGAACGAAGCGTTAACTCGTATCTTCACTGGTCAAAAAATTTACGTTGACACCCGCGACATATCGGTTGCCCCTCACCTGATGTTCGAAGGCACTTGGGAGCCCGGTATTACCGGAGTTTTTCAGAAAATCGTCAAAGAATCTGACACCGTACTCGACATTGGCGCTAACTTTGGCTATTTTGGATTTGTGGCTGGAGCGGAAGTTAAAGATTCGGGTAAAGTGTTCTTCATAGAAGCCAATCCGAGCCTTTGTGCCTATATTAAAAAGGGCGTGATGCTCAATGGCATGAATGCTAATTCTACCGTTTCTAACTTGGCTATCTCAAACAAAGAGGGTGAGGTGAAGTTCAATATCCTCAAAGATTCGTGGGGAAGTTCGAGTCTTATGGATATTGAAACTATATCAAAGAGCGATAATGTTCAGTACGAAGTCAACTCTATCGTCAAGGTACCCGCAACTACTGTCGACCAGTACTGTCAAGATAATGGACTGAGATCTGTCGATGTAATCAAGCTTGATATAGAAGGGTTTGAACCACAAGCTTTCGAGGGAATGCGCCAGTTGATCAGGAACAGTCCTAGCCTTAAGATGTTTCTAGAATTTGCACCAAGTCGCTACAATAATCCAAAAAAGTTCTTCAGTGAACTCAAGCAAGACTTTCCTTACATCTACGGTATTAATGATCATAACGGTGATGTTACCAATATCAATAATTACGACGACTTTAACCAGAACGCTCACAATGATTGGCTAATGCTTTTGCTGAGCAAGTCTGCGATTGCCTCGCTTTAAGACGCTTGCCAGTAATCAGGCACTAAACTATTGACGGCAATCTCTGTATTGATGGACCGTAGGTCACCATATTGCGGAGTAGGCCGATGTTCATTAGTGCCAGTCGCTTCATATTTTGTAGATCCTGCAAGCTGATTGGCTTATGCTCAGTAGTAATCACTCTTTCAAGGTGCTTTTCTATTGAGTTCTGCGATATAACTTCTTGATGGTTGTTTATTGAGTCAATTCCACTTATTAATTTCTCGTGCTTCGATCCCGGACCTGCCATCGAAAAAACTGGTTTATTTGAAAGTGATCCGAATATAATAGGATGAAAGCGCATGGTAAAAATCGCGTCAAACATCGCGTAGTTTCTCAAAAGGTTCGGCAGGTCAGAAGGGGATTTGTAGTCAAGTATTTTAATATTAAACCGACGGGACAGCTCTTCGCAGTACTTTCGATCATCTCTGGACTGGATAATAAGCTTTACGCCGTAGCACTCTTTCAACTTCGGCAAGTACTTGTCGATCGCCAACCTACAGCCCTTAGCCAGCTCGTCAAACTCCTCCTTTCCTATTAGGTTTGATCCATAGGGTGTCGCTGTAAAATCAATTAGTGACAAGCCGAGTGTTGGCTGTTGTTCTGGAACTCTATCCTTAATACGCATCAGTCGCAGAATATTTCTCTTGACCTGTGTATTACCAAAAACTGCGTCATCAACAACAAATCCTAGATCCTGAGTTGTTATGGCTTTTTTAACACCTATTTCATGGAGTACGGCGGTATCTTCAAAACTTCTAGTTGTCACAAGATTACACTTATTTAAAACTTTGTTGTAGTATTTCTTACCCCAATCTGTATGAATTCCTTGTGTGCCGATGCCAATAGCTGCAGTAAGCTTCTTGTGTTGCTGGGCGTATTCCAGATACTTCATATAGTTTGTAACATTTTCCGAGGTTAGGTCATATAATGTCCCGCCGCCGCCCAAGATAACCGCGTCGGCATTCTTGACTAATTCTTCGTCAAACGGTGGGCTGGTGATAATTACTTTCGCAGTCGGGTCGGATTTTAGTATCAAATATCTTGCCGAAACGGCACACGCATCGTCACCAGGATTACCATAGCCATAAGCCGCCACAACGACATATAAACGTCTTTTTATCATATATCCATTCTATACCATTATTGGAACTACGCAGTCACTCCTCGGTGTTATAATGAATAATATCATGTCAAAAACATACACAATTATCGGCCAAAAAGGTGCTCAAGATTCTATTCTTAAAGAGATGATAGCCTATAGAGAGCTGGTTTTTTATTTCGCATGGCGAGAGTTCAAGGTCCGCTATAAGCAAACCGTCATCGGTATCTTCTGGGTAGTGCTTCAACCCGTACTATTCACTCTTGTGATTACATTACTGCTCTTCCGCGGCATAAAAGCACCGTTTGGCGACACTTCGGTTCCTGCCGTTATAGCGGTATATGCCGGTCTGATGATCTGGAACTACTTTGAACAATCACTAAACAACGCCAGCAATAGTCTCGTTAATAACCAATCTATCATTACAAAAGTATATTTTCCGCGCTATATACCAGCGCTGTCGGCCGTTGCAATCGGAGTGCTTGATTATTTTATCGCCTTCTTGTTCTTTATCATCTTCGCTTTCCTGCTGGGAGTAGGAGTGAATATTCTCGTGACAGTCGGTAGTGGCATCTTAGCGGCTATGATCGTCGCCATTACTACCTATGGACTAGGCGTATTCTTTGCTACTCTGAACATTCAGTTTCGGGATATTAAATTTGCACTTCCGTTCATGTTACGAATTTTACTATTTGCATCCCCCGTCTTTTATCCACTGACATTTTTGCCCTCGCAGTATCACTGGGTTCTTTTCCTTAACCCAATTACTCTGGCAATTGAACAATTCCGCTACTTTGTACTCGGTCTGCCGAGCAACCTTACCCCGCTACATATCAGCTTGTCCCTTACTATGATGGTAGCCATGCTTATAATTGGGCACCTTTATTTCAGAAAGAAAGAACGCATTTTTGCGGATATCGCATAAAAATATTATGAGCAACACAAATCACCCTGTCATATCAGTACAAAACGTCTCGAAAGAATATCTTATCGGCGATGTTAATACATCAGGTACACTACGGGACGTCGTCGCTGGCGTTTTTAGCCGGAAAAACAAATCTAAAAAGAATCGCTTCATGGCTCTCGATGATGTCTCGTTTGATGTCTATAAAGGCGAAACGCTTGGTATTGTTGGCAGTAACGGCGCAGGGAAGTCAACTATCCTAAAAATTCTCTCTCGCATCGTCGAGCCATCATCGGGCACGGTTAGAATTAGTGGTCGCGTAGCTAGTATTCTAGAAGTGGGTACCGGTTTTCATCCAGAACTGACTGGGCGAGAAAACGTATTCTTTAACGGATCTGTCCTAGGCATGAAGCGTGAGGAAATTATGCAGCACTTTAATGAAATCGTCGAGTTTTCTGAAATCGGCAAGTTTATTGATACGCCTGTAAAATTCTACTCCTCTGGTATGTATGTACGCCTAGCCTTTGCTATCGCCGCTCACCTTGATCCTGATATTTTAATCATCGATGAGGCATTAGCAGTTGGTGACGTTAACTTCCAGCAAAAATGTATTGAAAAAATGCGCTTAAGTGCCCAGTCGGGAAAAACCGTTTTATTCGTTTCACACTCAATGAATATTGTCGAAGAAATTTGCGATCGCGCTGTCTACTTGAAAGACGGTTCTGTTGAGATGATTGGCGACACCGCTAAAGTTGTAGCGAGCTACCTCGGCAACACCTCTCTTAATTTAGGCGCCTCATGGACTAGCGAGGCGTTCCCTGATGCCAAATTACCACCAGAGGCTGAGGTCGCGCCGATTGAGCTAAGCTTAGTTGATAGTGATGGCCAAATTATCGATGGTACACATCCTGGCGAAAAGCAGCTCAATGTCAGGATTTGCTTTACTGTCATAAAGCCAAGCAAAGATTTATCGATTGGTTTTAGCTTTTACGATGGATTCAATAATCGTTTATACCGCAGTGCCCTGACTGATATCGAGGGTGAAATGGTTCTCGAAAAAGGTACCTACGAGTACCTAGCGGCTATTCCCACTCAGTTTTTAAAAAGCGGCTCATATATCGCATCTTTTGATGCGGATGTTTACCGCAAGCGTTGGACCTTTAACCCTTATCATACTAGTGTCCGTGCCAAGTGCTATATTTCCAATCCATCTTTACGTGTCTGGGACTTAGAGCGTGAGGGTATTATCAAACCGGGTATAATATGGAATCGCATAGGCTCATGAGGCGCTCAAAATACATTATCAAACAGTCTTTGAACCGGTTAATATCACTTAGTCGACATATCCTACGTTTTTCCCGTAACAACATTGGTATCGTTGGGCTTTTTATATTATTTGCTGGTACTGGTAGCGCTATTGGTATATATCGGTATATGGCTTACCTCGACGGTTTTGATTTCACTGTTTTTTATGAGGCCTTTTATGCTTATGCGCATTTTCAAATTCCAGATAGTAGTGTTCGTGGATTAAATTTTTTTGACGGTGATCACTTCCATCCAATTCTCTTAACACTTGTGCCGTTTTATTTCCTATTCCAATCGCCATATACGCTAGTTATTCTGCAAGCGACGATTGTCGCCAGTTCTGTCTTTCCTGTTTATCTGTTTATTAAAAATAAATTTCATGATCAAACAATTGCACTGTTAGGTGCGTCGGCTTATAGCTTGTCGGCTGGCTTGCAGTGGATGTTGTTTTTTGACTTTCACGAAATTTTATTCGCCATACCGCTCATTGCTTGGTCTATCTATTTCGTTGAACACCGACGTTGGCGCTGGCTACTGCTTGTAATTATCCTCCTCGCCCTTACGAAAGACGAGCTCTATATCTATATCGCCACAATGGGTCTCTTCCTCCTCGTAACGCGTCGAAACATCAAATCAGGGCTCTTGTATCTGATTGGAGGTGTCGGAGGTTTCTTGCTGCTTAATAAAGTCGTCATGCCACTACTTGCAGGTAAGCGAAGTTATGACTATTGGTCATATACTCAGTACGGTGCGTCACTAGGCGACGCAATAAAAAACGTTACACTTAGTCCAATCGAGAATATAAAGAAAATTATAGGTGATTTAATAGCGCCCGACGCTCGCTTAACCCTTAGCCTCTGGTTTAAGCCACTCTTTTATATTGGTGCTTTTATATCGCCTTATATCCTCCTCGCCGTCCCGCTAATGCTGGCCCGCTTCTTAAGCGACCAAACTACTTATAGTGTGTTTACTTTTCATTATGGTGCCACAATTGCACCTATTATTTTTATGGCTTTTATTGATAGTCTGGATAGAATAACTAAACTTGGCCGTCGACTGATACCCTCGATTAAACCGCAAGGCATCAAAACTTTCATTACAATGGCGCTGGTTGCTAGCATAGCGATCGCTTTGATTATATCGGTTAAATTTACTTCGCCTTTTATTATCATGACCAACAAGCCGTTTAAATCTATTGAGACCACCAAACTTCTGAAAAGTGAGCCTGCTATTCATGCCATTGTAGGCAAAAAATCAGTCATGGCACCAGACACGATTGCCGCACATTTTGCGAATCGTAATAATGTCTACACAATGCGGCCAATCAAACAATGGGACAACCCGGTAGATAAAATAATCAACCCAATACCAATCACCGAGGCTGATTATATTATTCTTAATGCATATCTCCAACTCCCAGACCTCACCGAGACCCAGACAGAGCGCCAAAAAGTACTTACGAGCTATTTAGAGGCCATTCAGGCACGAAATTTCACAATTGTCCATAACGACTCCGATACGGGGTGGATTGTCCTCAAAAATGAGCAACGACACTAAAACTATCGTCTATATTGATGGTAGTGCCTTTACGGCCCACCCGTCAGGAGGTGTTGCT
>JALYQY010000001.1 GCA_030855585.1 bacterium
GGCATAATGCGTCTATACAATTTAACTGAATTACCGTCACCAGAAACAATCCGCAAAATCGCCCTGACCAACAACTGGGCTCCTTACGAATCTGTCGCTAGCTGGTATTTGTGGCGCTCACTCGAAAATACACCTAGAGCTTCATAAGTTCGCTGAGTACTTGGTGCACTCTCTTCAAAATCAACGTGTGCCCAGTCTCATTTGGGTGCAAGCCATCTGCCAATAATTCGCGCCTTTGGAGACGAGTTAGAAACTTATCATGAATTGGCACAAACGGTACTTCTTTGCGTTCTGCCGATTGCTTGATTGTATCCTCAAACAAATTAATGCGATTATTCTTCCACTGTTTACCTCTGTAACTATACGCCCAAGGGTCAGTTTCGGATTCATTTACCGCCGTCAGGCCGACACATACAACGCGAGGAGTAATTAAAAGCGCTTCTTTAATAATGGCGTCATAGGTTTTTTGGAACTCATCAATCTCGCATACCACCCTGTTTTCCACTAATATTGCATCGTTAATACCAACGGCAATGATAATCCATTCGTCATCCTCCGAGAGACGCCTGGATTCGGTTTCACTGCGTATTCGGCTGAGTACTCCGGCTGCCGTATCTCCAGATATACCCAAATTAAATACCTCTACCCAATTGCTCGCTAAATTTGCCGCAATCTGTTTATGGTAATGAACCGCTAGCCTATTAGCCCAACCGCCCCTACGATCAAAATACCCCTGAGCAATGCTGTCGCCGAAAATTAATATCCTCATTAATACATTGTAGCAATATTATGCGTGACAAAAAGGCTTGCCGACAACCACTAGCGTTTCCTGTAATCTATTGGCAAATATATACATCAGTCAATATCGGCTGATTGCAGACTCATACCCAGTTCGTTAAGTACCTTGAGGTCAGCGATACTTGGTGAGTTCATCATTACATCTACGCCGCTGCCGTTTTTGGGGAATGCGACAATTTCGCGGATATTATCTTCTGACATTAACTCCATAAACATTCGGTCTAAGCCAAAGGCACAGCCTGCATGAGGCGGCGCACCATACTTAAAGGCATTGAGCATAGCTCCGAATTTTTGTTCTACGTATTGCTTGTCATATCCAAGCACATTAAAAACTTCGTACAAAACTTCTGGGTTATGATTACGTACACCGCCGGAGCAGATTTCATAGCCGTTCATAACCATGTCATACTGATCGGCCATAATACTAAGCTTGTCTTCAGTTTGCAGCGCTCCCAAACCACCTTTGGGCATACTGAATGGGTTATGGCCAAAATCGAGTTTATTGCCGTTTTCATCCCATTCATAGAACGGGAAATCTACTATCCATGCTAATGCCACAATGTTCGGATCTTTTAATTTGAATTGATCGGCAAAAGCTATACGCAAGCGTCCTAGTACCTTATTAACTCGTTCGCGTTTATCAGCGCCAAAGAATATTCCGTCACCATCCTGAGCACCGGTTTTATCTATAATTACACGCAGTTCGTCCTGATTAAAGAATTTTACAATCGGACTAGCTGGCTGGCCGTTCTCGATCATTATATAAGCTAGGCCTCCAGCGCCTTCTGCCTTGGCGATATCGGTAAAACTATCTATTTGTGAGCGGCTAAGTTCACGGGCTCCTTTGACGGCGATTGCCTTGACAGCACCGCCATTATCGATAGCGCCCTTAAAAACACCGAAGCCACAGTTTTTAAGATCATCTGTCAGATCAATTAGTTCCATGCCGTATCTTAAATCTGGTTTATCCGAGCCAAAACGCTCCATAGCTTCTTGGTATGGGATTCTCGGTATTTCTTCGCTAAGTAAACTCTTGCCGGCAAAATCTTTTACAAGGTCTTTAATCAAAGGCTCCATAGTTGTGCGGACTTCTTCGCCGTCTTCAACAAATGACATCTCGAGGTCTAACTGGTAAAACTCTCCGTACAAACGATCAGCCCGCGGATCTTCATCTCGAAAACAGGCAGCAATCTGATAATAGCGATGCACTCCGCCTACCATCAAAAGCTGCTTAAACTGCTGAGGAGCTTGCGGCAATGCATAAACTTTGCCAGGATGTAGGCGCGATGGAATCAAGAAATCTCGGGCACCTTCTGGGCTAGAGCTGGCTAAGATTGGAGTAGATACTTCAGTAAAATTATTATCATTCATATAAGAACGCATACGCCCATATAGTTCATCGCGTTTTTCAAGCATGTGCTGCATCTTTGGACGACGTAAATCTAGATAACGGTAGCGCAAGCGATTTTCTTCTGAAATAGTCTGAGTGCCATTAACCTGAATCGGCAAAGCTTCCGACCTGTTCAAGATTGTGAGTTCATTAACTACTAATTCTACAGAACCAGTTTCAATGTTTGGATTGTTCAGGTGCTGTTCGCGCTCGACAACTTGGCCGGTCGCCTTAATAACAAATTCATCCCGTAGTTCCTCACCTAACCCAAAAGCTTCACCGGCTTCTGGGCGAATAGTTAGTTGCAAAATACCTTTATGATCACGTATATCAATAAATATTACGCCGCCGTGGTCACGACGGGCGTTAACCCAGCCCTTAACAGTGATTGATTGCCCCGTAAATTGTGGTGCTTCGGTGGTTAGAGTTCGTTCCATAATGTTCCTAAAGTGTTACCTGTTGGTGATAATGGCTGTTCCAGGGCTAAATTGCTAAATAGACCGCCTCGTCTACTTGGCTGCCCTAAAATTATTATCGATATTATTCCAACGCATTTCAGGGGTCATTCTACCATCTTTACCTGTTTTCGTACAATTTTGGCTTTGGCTTCGGCGACTTCGCGCATGCTATCGTATTTATCAAATTCGTCTATTATCGGTTTGCCCAAGATCTGCTCTACTACATCTTCGATAGTAACCAGGCCGGTAATTTCGGCAAAGCTGTTTACCACTAGAAACAAATGTTGTTTGGTGCGCAAGAAAGCTTGCAAGACGTGGTCCAGCTCTCGGGTTTCGTTTACGAATTGCACCGGCTTGTGCATAAGCTCGCCAACTTTACTGTGACTTTTTAAATCTACCAAATCCCTGATGTATAAAATCCCTGCGGCATCACCACCGTCTTGAGAAAGCACTGGGAACCTCGAGTGGCCGCTTTGGTGTAACTCATCAAGCAACAACGGGCTCAGGACATCGTCTTCTCTGACGCTGGCAATCACACTACGCGGCGTCATGATATCGTGAACAGTTTTATCACCAAAGGTTAAGGCATGCTTTACGATACGTAATTCATCGGGCGACAAATCAGTGTCGGCTGGCACTACAGCAGACAGCATATGGTTAAGTTCGGTCCTAGTTAAAGTAACTGGTTGCTCTTCTATAAATCGATCAAAGATTCGGCCTAAAGGAATAGTAATAAATTTAAGCGAATTTACTACCGCCAACAAAGGCTGGCTGGCATATGCAAGAATCAAAGTACCAAATGGCTTGAAGTAAAGTTCGCTTAAGACCAAAAATACCACGAACAAAATTATCGCACCCATAATCCACGCAGTTATGCCGTGTGTATTATTAGCTAAAACTACAAATGTGGCGCTAACAGATAGAGCTCTGAATATTTCGATTGTTAATAACACTGCCGATCCACGAGCTTTGAGCGGATAAAGTGCCTTAGAAGTAGGCTCGCCCTTACGTGCCCAGTATTTTAGATGAGGAGTAGAAAGTTCGCGTAAGGCTAGCGACATTGCAGTTAGGACAATCGACAATAAAAAGCTTACAATCAAGAGAAGTATCATTAATAGTATTGTAGCACCCCCGTTCCGAAGTTGGCTAGACCGTAGTTGTTCAGTAAAGTTTCAGGTATAATCAGTTAGTATTTATAGAAGCAGGGAGATATATGACTAAAAAATCTTTATTAATTATCGTCGGTGTTATTGTTGTTGCTGGATTTTTGTTACTAACACGGCCAGCCGAAGAAGCACTAGGCACACCATCCGAACATAAATATAGTGAGGGCACTTCGGGAGTAGTATTAACAGAATATGGTGATTTTCAGTGCCCTGGCTGCGGAGCCTTCTACCCAACTGTAAAGCAGGTCAAGGAACAGTACAAAGATACTGTAACTTTCCAGTATCGTCATTTGCCCCTAGAGTCCAACCACCCCAACGCCCGGGCTGCTGCCCGAGCTGCGGAAGCTGCTCATCTACAAGGTAAGTTTTGGGAAATGCACGACATGTTATTTGAAAACCAAAACGCCTGGAGAACCAGCAGCGACCCATTGGGCACGTTTACTGGATACGCACAGCAGATGGGGCTTGATACGACCAAGTTTGCAGAAGATTATAAAAGTTCGGCAGTAAATAGTATTATCAATGCCGATATTAAAGAATTCGAAAAAACAGGTGCCGATAAGAGTACCCCTACCTTCTTTTTGGATGGCAAGCTACTAGAAGATTTGTCTAACTCGGCGGGATACTTCCAAAAACTAATAGATGAGGCTATCACTGCAAAAAACCCTGAGACTAAGCAAGAAACTCCTTCTACAGATCAGTAATCAAGCCCAGAACTAAAGGGCAACTAAAATCCACCGCTTACAGTAGGGCATAAACTACTAGGGTGGTGGATTTTAGTATTGGATAAATTGTTGCCAAGGAGCGCGTTTGATTCGCACCAAGATTTCTTCTGGTTTTTTGGCTACAATTTTTATTTTGATGGGCATTTTATCAAAACCTTTTTATTTACGAATAATCGCAATGTACCTCATGAAATCATGGGTAATGTTACTATTCGTTGATTTTTTAATTTTTGTTTTCCTTGAGATAGCTCGCTCTACCTAATGGATACTAATTAACTATACTAAACCCTTATGTTTAGTGTCAACCTAAAAATTAGGCTTTTTGACGATTTATTTCTTATGACTATCGTGATCGCTAAAAGGGTTGAGTTTGTTAGCCATATCAGTTGCGGCCTTGCCACCAGGTAAAGTTTCTACCCTCGAGTTTAGAGCATGATTGAGCTTTTGGTTGAATTTATGAAGTACGGGATCCCTGTCCTCTTGTTCGTGTATTCGCTTAAACTTTTGGGCTAGTTTAGACAGCTCTTCGTCGCTCAAATCCTCGATATCTATAAAGCTATCCCTAGCCCTAGTAGCGCGAATTAGTTCATCAAGTTTAAGTTGCATGGCTTTAGAATCACGGTTTTGTGTATTCTGAATCAAAAACACCATCAAAAACGTCACAATAGTTGTGCCGGTATTTATAGTAAGCTGCCAAGTATCAGAAAAATTAAACAGCGGACCACTAACCGCCCAAGAAACAACCAACAACAATGCCAAGAAAAACACCCAGGCAGTACCAGCTAGGTTAGAAATAATGTGTGCGATCTTACGAAATATATATTTCATATTGTTTGATCACATTATGGCTTAAGCTTAGCTCGAATGGAATAGGCTTAGTAACAATAAGCCTATTCGGCAAATTTCCTAACCATGTTCAGATTGTGTACAATTAATCCTAAGCATATGCACGGCGAATTTTTCACTGAACTCAGTCTTGTAATCCTGGTAACTGCCGGCGTGTCTATAATTATGAAGCTAATCCGCCAGCCTCTAATTCTTGGCTATATATTATCCGGGCTCCTTGTTGGACCGTCTTTCTTAGGCCTAATTCATTCGACTGAAATGTTCGAAGCATTCTCTGCATTAGGCATTGCTCTGCTTCTATTTATCATCGGTCTGGGCATGAATGTGTCCGAACTTCGTAAGCTCGGCAAGCCCATATTTATCTCCGCTGCCACTACCTTGATGACAGTTGGTACTCTTGGCTACGCAATCGGTTCGCTTGCTGGCTTTACTCGCACCGAGAGTATTATCATTGCCTTTTCACTGTTCTTTAGTAGCACGATTATCATAGTCAAAATACTGTCTGACAAAAAAGAGGCCAACCGTTTGCATGGTCAAATTGCAATTGGCGTAATCTTGTTAGAAGACATTGTGGCTACACTGGCATTATTGTTTGTAGTGGCGGGCGAAAACGGCGGCCTCAGCGCATCCGAAGTGCTCTTCTTGTTCGTAAAAGGTCTTGTTTTACTACTTCTGCTATTTATTGCAAATACAAGAATTCTTGGGCGATTAACCAAGATAATGGCTTCTTCGCAAGAACTACTATTTTTGTTTGCACTGGCATGGGGATTTGGTATCGCCACGCTGTTCGATATCAGCGGTTTTTCAATAGAAGTTGGCGCATTGTTTGCCGGTGTCGCCTTGGCTTCACTTCCTTATTCGCAGGAGATTGCCGCTCGTCTTAAGCCACTCAGAGATTTCTTTGTAGTATTGTTCTTTATTACATTAGGACAAGGCCTAGCCGTTGATAATTTGGCTTCAGGAGCAATAGTAGCAATCATATTATCATTGGTTGTAATGGTATTAAAACCGTTTGCCATAATTTCTTCTCTTGGTTTACTCGGGTATCCCAAGCGTGTAGCGTTTAAGGCCGGTATCAATCTTTCGCAGATAAGTGAGTTCTCTATAATTCTGGTTTTACTTGCATACAATTCTGGCATGGTTAGCGAGCAATTAAGTGCCATCATTACACTGATTGCTATTATCACCATTACCACTTCGACATACCTTATGCACTACGACAACCAATTGTTTAAGATGTTTGATCGAATCAAAATCAAGGTATTCGAGAAAGAATCTGTTCACAGGGAACGCCGAAACCGCGTCCAGTACCCGCTAATATTGTTTGGCTACCACAAAGGTGGACACGAATTTGTCAGCACGTTTAAACAGATGGGTAAACGCTACGTCGTAATAGATTACGACCCGACCATTATCGATACCTTAGAGCGACAAAATATTCCTAACATATATGGCGATGCCACTGATCTTGAGCTATTAGAGGAAATTGGTATATATCAGGTTAAGTTGGTTGTGAGTACTTTTACCGAGTTCGAAGTTACCAAACAGCTTGTCGCCAACGTTGAGCGTGCCAACCCAAATGCTGTTATTGTTTGTCATGCCGATAACCAGTCAGAGGCTTTGGAACTATACGAGCTAGGAGCAACTTACGTTATGATCCCTCACTATATTGGTTCAGAAAAAGTCAGTGCATTCATTAGAGCCAAGGGCTTAAATAAGCAAGAATTTGAACACTTTAGATCAAAACATCTGGGCTATTTACTGTCTCATCACGACGATCTTACAGGTGCCAAAGAAGTATAAAGCCAGTTTGCTTTAATGTATTTATTGATACTAGGCAAAACGTCTTTGCTATTTTTGCCGCGCATTAAGGCGCTCCTAATGTCACTTGAAGACATAGCCGGTTTTTCACTAGCTAGAGCAATCGAGCCAGGACGCAGCATATCAATTTTTTGACGGTATTCTTCGGTGATTTTTTTACCGCGAACACCCACAATTAATTTCATTGAAATAAGCATATTTTGAGCATCTGGCCATTGCGCGGCGGCTTTTGGTGAAAGCAACATGTCTACCATGTCGGAGCCAATCAAAATATACAGTTCGTCATTAGAAAATATTTTCTTAAGTCTAGGCAAAGTTTTCTGGACGCTAAATTGCTTGTCCGGCAGTTCAAGAACTTTTAAACTCTTATGCGGCTTCAATGCAAGATCCAGCATTGCAAGCCGATGCGCATAATGTGTCACTCCATCTTTGCGGCGCGGCAAAGATTCTGGAATAAAAATAACTTGATCTAAGCTTGATCTTTCAAGGGCTTTTAGTGCAAATGTAATATGACCGGCGTGTACAGGATCAAACGTACCGGAAAAAATCCCGATTTTCTTTTGCCGTCGCGGCTGAACATCTCTGGTCATGTTATTAAGTTTAACGAGAAACCGTTACTTCACAAGCAGGACAGGAAATAGTAGTGGGCGTAAGTATTGCATCGACTAACTCTTTGCAGAATGGACAGGTCACACAAGGCATAAGGTTAGGATTTTCTAACGAAGGTTTGCGTAGATGATCGATATCACAAAGCCCCTCGCATTTAGACTTTTGATGCTCATACTTTTCAACTGTTAGTTTAGTCATTTTCTTCCTTAGAATCATTATATTTCTCTTGTGTGCTGAATGATTTTTCTATAATTTCCCAAAACGTTTTTTTGACACTACTTGTATCACTGCAGCTAACATCGGTTCCGCACTTTTTGCATTTTGGAATTAAAGTATCTTTGGGCCTAGTATTCTCATATTTACAGTTACTATTAGGACAAATAAAGTATCTAGTACCGTATTTGTCGTCTGGCAATTTGTCTGCCTTGTTACCAAAACCAAGTTGTTCTATCTGTGATTCTGCCTGGCCTTGTTTATCTGTTTTGTTGCTAATAGTAGCGCCACATCCGCTAAAGGTCTCCCCAGACTGCCGAGCAATATTTCCGGCATTACCCATCTCCTGCAGAGCCAGAGCGTGGGCAGCTACCGCCGGCATAAAATATTCATTCAACTTTATATTTGAGTGTATATTTATTGTCTTTGATTCATACAATCTTGCCTGGACTGCGGCTGCCAAATCATATTCGGCATCTCCGCCTAAAAACATGTCAGTAGTAGCAAGATAGGCATTAATTAAATCTTTTTGGCCGCAAACAAATCGATAAGTATCTATTTGTTTTCCTGGGCGGCCGGCCTCCCATGCTCCACCATAACGAGCTTCAAGGCTCCTATCATATAACCCTGTTAACTGATCAATTAAAAACTCCTGTTCGTGCGGTCCCATTTCTAAATGCATGCGTTGCCCAAGCAACTCGCCCGGTTCAGTTTCAAATCCTAAATAATTTCGAATCGCCTCCAAGGCCTCCCGGTCACTGCCGTCTAATGACTGTGAGAACATCCTCAACTTACCCTCGGGCGTTTTACATATTACACGTAGCATAGTTTGCTTGCGCGCAACATCGTAGCCTCCCTCGTCCTCTATTGCATCCATAAGTTCGAATGGAAAGTCCGACTCAACTACCATAGTGTTTGGCAGCTCGCTGCGCATCATTGCTATCATATCTAGATATTCACCTTTTTCGATTGGTCGGCGTCGCTGTTCATAGCCGGGCAACAGCTTAGCCTGTTCTATGGCATCATCAAATATTGGCCTGAGTGCGCCTCCATCATTTGCGTATAGCTCACGACCATCAAAACTATACTCAAATGGAGTGCGCATACTGCCGGGCATCACTTCGGCAAGCCATGTAATAACATCGTAGTAACGGCGAGTTTCGTAGTCGAATTGTTCCGATTCGAGCGTCGACCTTTCCATTGTTGGAGCCATTAAAAAACCCTCGCTACTCTTAAGCAAGGGTTATATGTAGTGACCTTACGAGTAGCCACTACTAACGCTCCTGCTCGGGAGTCTTTACGGCTGTATCGGACTTATGTCTACCTATAGACAATTACCGTTGCGGCACAGTTGAGGATTTACACCTCATTCCAGCGATTTTATTGTTAACTAATAGTTAGTATATGGCAAAACGTTTACGCTAGATATAGTATTTTTTGCTATGGTTTTACGCTAAAGGTGGCGTTTTGACCATAGTTCTCTGAGTAAGGCAGTAATAGAACTAAAGATTTATCTATAAATCCAATCTATCGTAGCTCAAACTCAACTTGAAGCTGGTAGGTAAAATCGTTTTCGCCGACACTTATAGGTAGCTTTGAAGCGGCACTGTCCTGACTTACAGCCATGTCGCGGCCTTCTAAGGCGTAAGGGAACATGCTTGTGGCTTCGGAAACCTTAACTACTTTCCCTATCTTGGCACCAAGTTCGGCGGCCATTTTATCGGCTCGCGTTTTGGCGTCAGCTGTGGCTTGGACTGTAGCTTGATCAGTCAATTGTTTGCGCTTTTCTGTACTAAAACTTGCTTGAGGGCTAATCTGCCCCTTAGGATTTTGAGCAACCAAAAAATCCTGCACTTTTTGACTTAACTCCTTGTTGGCCGTAATCGTTACAGTAAATTGTAGGGTAAGCGTATCCGTACCACTACCCTCAGGCACGCTTAGGTATTTTTCGTATGAGCTGGCATTGGTTTTTATATACTTTTCTTCCACTCCAAGTTTTTTTAATCCGTCAGTAATAGTGGCTGCTTTTTGAGTGAGTTGTTGGGTATCTTTAACTTCAAAGTATGGATAAAACACCAGTTCATCTGGCTCCGCACTTACTGTTGCCTCCCCAGTAATGGCAATTACCCTGCTGCTTGCCGCGGTCGATGTCCATGGCCGCCAGGCAGCCAGCATAAGTCCAATAACCGCCAACAGAATGATAGCTATCAATCTCCAGCTAATACTAAGTTGCAATGATTGCGACTTCTTACCGTTTTCCATAAAATCACCCTCCGTTATATTGATAGTTTAGCACCTTGAACAAGTATTTGTTTGTGCATATCTATGGTTAAATGAGGACGGAGGGTAAATAAATGAGTAAAGAAAAATATAAAAACGAGGCCAAGTTTGGCTGGTTCGCGTTCTTAACTTACGTCGGTGCTGCCTGGTACTTTTTGCAGATTAGCTTCGGTTTTTGGCCAAGCGTACTAGCTTTAATCAAGGCTGGCATCTGGCCAGTATACCTAATTCACCGCATTTTCGAACTCCTTCGTATATAAACTAAACCGCTTTTGGCACTCCCTTTCTTTTCATTGGCATGGCAAAATTGTCCTGATTCGGATGTTGTACAAAACTACAAGTCATGTAAAGCACGTGTTTAAGCCATGTTTCTGTTTCTAAAAATAGAAAGAAACATGGTGAGTTGTGCTTTGCCTTGTATGTTTTGACAACGAGCCGAGTCAAGGCAATTTTTGCGGCCACAGTTTCTTTGGTTACTTTTTTGTCTGCACAAGAAAGTAACGACTTGCTTCTTGGTCTCAAGAAGTTAAAGCTTGATTCTAGATTACAAGAATATACCTCTACTTAGCCTCAAAACTCTTCAAAGCATCAACCAAAATCCTATCATCTGGGCGAGTATTATGATCTTGGTAGAAGAAAAAATAAGAGTGCCTTCCTTGCCCGGCCGTCAGTGGCACGCCTGTGCCGCCCTCTGTAGACCCGGTTCCGATGGTCTGATTTGCTTGAATTGGATCGCACAAGAAAGTTATATTTTCCCATTTGGCCTTAAAGGGTGCTGTAGCCTGTGATCTATTGCTGCTATTAGTAGATCCGGCAAAACTCAAGCACTCGCCCGAAATATTTCCCAAAATAAGCTTATTTTTACTTGGAGATACCGGTTGCAAGCGGACAATTTTTGGCTCGGCCGGCATTGTATCGACGTACAATGTAAGTTTTCGGTCGCTGGCTCCTTTTTTGGTAGACACCCATACATAATGATGGGTGTTTTCGTCATTTACTTTACTCTGTAATTTCCAGTCGCTTGGCAACGAAAAAATAAACAGTTTTTCATTGATTTGCAGCTTGCTTTCTTCATCCTCGCCAACGTTAGTTACTATTGGCACATTGGTTTTTGGAGCTGTACTATTGCCAATATCTTTACTGAGAATAAATGCGGCCACAACAATAGTAACTCCTGTCACAATGGCAATACTCAGGAATATTTTTGGGTTTTTTGGGTTTCTGGTTCTCTTCCCATGTTGATATAACGACATACGCTTACGTTTATTGTATCAGGCAAAATAAACTTAGCCGAGAGT
>JALYQY010000044.1 GCA_030855585.1 bacterium
TATAGCCCATGCAGTCAATAGCGAGAGTAAT
Organism: bacterium; assembly: GCA_030855585.1. GTDB lineage: Bacteria > Patescibacteriota > Saccharimonadia > Saccharimonadales > JACDBH01 > JALYQY01. The sequence goes on from JALYQY010000044.1 coordinate 32, forward strand.
ATGCTAAAAATAACTATTAAAGTTACTTTAACGGAACTTTCACGCAGCCTAAACCATCGCACTACTGGAGATAAGGCGTTATTAGGATTCTGAACACTTATATCAATTGACTCATTTATAACCTCGCCGTTATTCAGTCGAGTAGTTATCAAGACTTTGTGCAGACCATCCTCTAACAAGTTTGTGTCGAACGGCTCTAGACTTGTTTCGTATTGAAGCGTCCTACCATTGACTATATAACTAACCGACTCCAACTTTTCTTCATAAAGCTTAGGCGTGTTACTTAAAAATACCTTACCGCTTAAATCATTTTGCGATAAAGGCGGCAATTCTACAAAATCTGAATTTTTGATATTTTCAGCCTGCACAGCGACGCTACAATTGCTTCCATTCCCTTGTAAAATACATTCAGTATCACTGAAAATTACGCTATCTATTTTTAGACCTTGGCTTATTCCTATTAATTTTATGCTATAGGATTTTTTCTGATCCAACATAATAGCTGATTTTTTACCATTCAAAGAATATTTTACCCAAGTCCATTCGCCGTCTTTGACCGAATCATTATAAATTTCATAACAAGCCGACTGGTTTAACTCTATCAATAACTTTGTTTCTGGCTGCTGACTTTGCAATCTAACCCATAAAGAGTAATCTCCAGTGTATGGTAAATCTGGAACTTGCAATCGTACTGCCCCGTACTGCGAAACATTCTCACATTCGGCCGCAGCAATTTTTGGTGCGGCAAAAAATAACAAACCAGTTAATTGCAGCATTATTCCCGCCAAAAGATACCGGTATCTTTTCATCTTGCTTATGATTATAGCATTGTTAGAAAGAATCTAAGAACACGTCTATGCCACCGTTTAATACAGCTTCGGTATCGCTAGTTTCTACATTGGTCCGCAAATCTTTAACCATTTTGTAAGGATGCAAAACGTAACTTCTTATTTGATTGCCCCAAGATGCCTGCTCGTTTGGACCTTTTAACTCTGATATTCTCTCGGCGTGCTGTTCCATTTGAAGTTGCGCCAATCGAGAACGCAATATTGTCATTGCCGTTTCTTTATTCTGCAACTGTGAACGTTCATTTTGAATCGCCACATTCAAACCTGTTGGAATATGAGTTATTCGAACTGCTGAATCAGTAGTATTAACACTTTGACCGCCGTGACCGCCCGCTCTATAAACATCAATTTTTAAATCTTTTTCGACTATAACTAATTCGTCGGGCTGCTCGATTTTTGGCATGATTTCAACTTTGGCAAAACTAGTTTGGCGTAAGGAGTCTGAATTAAATGGACTTAATCTAACTAGTCTATGAACGCCGTGTTCATTTTTGAGCTTGCCATAAGCCAAACTAGCGTCGAAATCTATAGTTACTGATTTGATACCAGCCTCTTCGCCAACCGACTCATTTACAACTTTTACTTTGTAATTGTTTTTTTCTGCCCAACGTAAATACATTCGCATCAGCATAGCCGCCCAATCTTGGGCGTCAGTTCCGCCCGCACCTGCGTAAATACTTATAATCGCATGATGCCTATCATATGGACCACTGTAACGAAGTTCTTTTTTTAACTCCTGAAATGATTTTTCTAAATCATCAAGCTGCTGATCTATTTCCGTTTTTAGAGATTCGTCTCCCAGGTTTATCATTTCTATTGCATCCACTAGGCCGGCTGACAAATCCTGCCATGGCTGCACTCGTATTTTGATTGCTGATTGTTTTTTTGATACATCGGCCGCATTAACAGAATCCTGCCAAAATTCAGCTGACTTCATTTGCGTTTCGTAATCTAATAATTCTTTTAATAAATTACCAATTTTAATTTTTTGACGCGCTTCATCGACTACTGCTTGCAGGCCAATAGCTTTTTTTTGCAATTCGTCCATTTCTAATCTTTCTGCCACAAAACCGAAAGTTGATCGTAGGCCTCGTCGACAAACGGCCTGCCAGCATTACCCAAAATTCCCATGTCCCACATATCGTCTGAAAACATCAGTTCTGTTGTATCAACAATTCTCTTTTTTGTAACAGTTTTTATTCGCTCAGGTAGTGCATAATAATCATCAACTACATCGTCAAAAAAATACCTATTTGTATACCCTTGAGCTGTACCTGCAACGGTTTGACCTGCGCGCTGATACCTGCCAAGACTATATTGTTTTGCGGCCTCAATATCTGCTTCGTCGATATCACCGCTGCGGACTTTTTGGATTTCGGATATCATAATTTCAAATAGTGGCTTAGCGTTACTGGGCATAATTTGAGCACCGAACCACCATGATACATTCTGACTTAGCTGATTGAACCCAGAACTCATAGAATATACTAATCCGCGCTCTCTGGCTGCACCTAAAATCTTAGAGTACAAGGTTTCAGTTAGCATAGTATTAATAAGCTGGCCGGCATCCCACTCGGTTTCACTAAGTCGCTCCAAATGAAAAGTATCAACAATAAAATAAATGTTCTTAACGCTAGGATTACGCAAGTACATACTTTTTCCCTGCTTAACGGGAATTTCGACTGGCAAAGGTATCCGTCCATTACCCTTTGGCAATACCATTTCGTCAAGCATTCTTATGATTGTAGCTCTATGACCCTTCATACTGCCAGCAATAACAAACCTCATGTTTGATGTAGTATGAGTACGCTTATAATGTGTCTCAATATCCTCTTTTTGATTATTGGCCAATAATTTCAAGCGTTCCCTGTCGGTCATCGCCTGATAGCCGCAGTATTTGCGCATCGCGAGTGACAGGTGCCTAAAATGATTATTAGCCCGACCATTAAGCTCTTCACGTACATTGCCAAGTTCGGCATCAAATTCTTCTTGGAGAAACCTAGGCTTGCTAATAGCAAGTATCATCAGGTCCAAAATCCTGTCCCATTCAAAATCAGCACATTCTGCCTCATAAGTAATATCGTAAACACCCGTGCTAGCATTATTATAAGCACCATTTTTTTCGAATTCGGCCTGAAAAATTCTTGCTTTAGGGTATTTCTCATTCGCACCAAGGAGTACGTGCTCCATGATGTGGGGTGTTTCCCATTTAGATGGTTCAACTAAATATTCACCTGCCCGAAAATTAAACTCAAATGTCATTACGCTAGCGTCAGGAATATCAATTAACAATCCTTCGGCGCCATTGTCTAAAACGACTTTTTCTACCGTATGCTTCATTTATTTGCGTTTCTTAGCTTTGGTTTTACGTTTGCGTTCTGCTTTGCGTTGCTTTTGTTTTTGAGATTTTGATGAGTGCGACTTAGTACTGCTTTTTGGAGATTTACCGGCCAGCACAAAGTCTTCTTGATCAAATTCATCAACTTTCAAAATTCTGTCAGCATTATCGACAGAGCTTCTAGCAGCCCTAGTAAGTTC
>JALYQY010000045.1 GCA_030855585.1 bacterium
GAACTTAACAGTATTAACTTATATAAACCAGGCACTTCCGAGGCTCACCCATTTGGATACACCGGACAGTTTGCGATTAGAGAATTTATGCTTATGAGCTCAGAGTTGCAGACAATTTTGCGTAAACCGGCAAGAGAGGTAAGCACCGATGAGTTAGAGCAAGCAGCTGTTCGTGGCGGTATGATTACGTTGCAACAAGCTGGAATACTCAAAGCCATAGCCGGAGAGACCACTATAGAAGAAGTCTACCGAGTAGTTGGTTAGTAAATTAACTCTATAAAGTTTACAAAAATACCGATGCCACCGCTTCGACAACTCCTGGGTCGAAAGGCCCGGGTATGATTTTGTCTGCCGTTGGATCAGGTACTAGGCTGGCTAATGCTTGAGCAGCTGCTAGTTTATGTTCATCTGTGATAGTTGTTACGCCGTTGTCTAAGGCACCACGGAATATTCCTGGAAAGCCTAGCGAATTATTTACTTGATTAGGAAAATCACTTCGTCCAGTTGCTACGATAAAAGCTCCAGCCGACTTGGCGTCATCTGGTAGTATCTCTGGCTCTGGGTTGGCCATGGCAAAGATAATTGATTTATCGGCCATACTGGATACCATCTCTTTGGTTAGTAAGCCGCCTTTTGATACGCCAATGAATATATCGGCGCCCATTAATGCGTGCTCCAACGAACCATTAAGATGATTAGGATTTGTATAAATCAACAATGAATGTTTTTCTGCATTTAGATCGGGGCGGTCTTTACTGATAATACCCTTACTGTCGACAGCAATAATTTCGGCCTTGGTGTAAAGATTTAGTAATTTTATAATCGCCGTTCCGGCTGCACCAGCACCGACTATAACAATTCGACAATCGTCTAAATTTTTATCAACTACTCTTGTGGCATTGATCAGTCCTGCAAGCGTTACTATGGCTGTTCCGTGCTGATCGTCGTGCATTACAGGTATATTTAACTCGTTTTTTAATCTGTCTTCGATAATAAAACATTTTGGCGCGGCAATATCTTCCAGATTTATGCCGCCAAAACTAGGTGCAATTGCTTTAATCGCGGCGATAATTTGTTCAGGCTCATGCACGTCTAACACTATCGGTACGGCATCGATATTTGCAAAATGCTTAAACAACATCGCTTTACCTTCCATAACTGGCATAGCCCCGTACGGTCCAATGTCGCCCAGCCCGAGTACTGCTGAGCCGTCAGAAATAACCGCAACTAGATTATTCGTCCATGAAACTTCACGCAATTTTTCTGGATTTTCGGCTGCATACTTAGCTACTCCACCAACACCAGGCGAATAGTACATGCTTAATTTTTCTTTACTATCTGGCGTGTCACGCAGGCTAGTAGTAATTTTACCTTTATGCTGCTTATGTAGTTCCAACGCTTCTTCGTAAATGTCCATGGTTATATTGTAGCTGTTTTTTTGGTTTCTAGTATAAAAATATGCAAATGTCTTAGTTATGCCTTAAAGGCTGTTGCATTCAGGGGTGAAATAGTGTAGAATCTTATGGATATGGATTCAGTAATTAAGGCTCTTGAGGCTGCTCAAAAGAAGCACCAAGTCGTTGACGTAAGGTCAGGCGACAATGTCAAAGTACACCAAAAGATCAAAGAAGGCGCTAAAGAACGTGTTCAAATCTTTGAAGGTTTGGTTATTCGAACTAGCCGCAAAGGTTCGCACACTAGCAGCATCACGGTTAGGCGAATCGCAAGCGGTATTGGCGTTGAGAAGACTTATTTACTGCATTCGCCACTAATAGTTAAGATAGAAGTTACTAAACGTTCCAAAGTCCGCCGAAACTATTTGTCCTACATGCGCTCTCGATCAGGCAAATCAGCGCGTCTTACTGGTTCTATTTTTGATAAAGATGCCGTAAATACGATTGACGAAGATCCAGCTGTAGCAGCTGCAGAAGCCGAACTAAAGGCTAAAGCCGAAGCAGAACACAAAGCTGCCGAAGAAGCTAAGGCTAAAGAAGAAGCTGCCAACGAAGCCAAAGTTGCTGAAGCATTGGCTGCTCACGACGAAGCCTAAATTTTAAATTGTTTTAAAAAATACCTGCATATCGCAGGTTTTTTATTTTAAATCTGAATCTTCAGCTTACTATTATGGGTATACTGTAATTAATGGCAAAAAGCGTAATTGGTGTAGATGAGGTTGGTAGGGGTGCTTGGGCTGGCCCACTATTGATTGTTGCTGCCAGGCAGAACAATCTGCTGCCATCTACAATCAAAGATTCTAAATTATTATCTAAGAGCATCCGTGAAAAGTTGTTTTTTGATATAGAAATCGCTTGCGACATTGGTGAAGGCTGGGTTATGCCGGCCGAAATCGATCAGCTGGGATTAACCAAGGCCATGATTTTAGGAACTAGTAGAGCGCTGGATGACTTGAATGCTTTGATCAACGAAACAATAATATTTGATGGCAATATAAATTTCTGTCACAAAAAATTCATCAAATCTAGTGCTGTAATTGACGCCGATGCTTTATTTCCAGTTGTTAGCGCAGCTAGCGTGTATGCCAAAGTTAAACGAGATAATTTCATGTCAGAGTTACCTGCCAGGTACCAGCAATATGGTTTTGCTTCACATGTTGGCTATGGTACAAAATTACATATGGACATGCTAAAAAAATATGGTGTATGCGATATTCACCGTAAATCATTCGCTCCTATAAAGGCAATGCTATGAGTACTGTCTCGGACGGTAATATTGCCGAGCAGGCTGTAGCAGAATATTTAGCCGCTAAGGCCTATAAGATAAAAGATTTAAATTGGAAAACAACTTTTGCTGAAATCGACATTGTGGCCGAAAAAAATAAAACAATATATTTTGTAGAGGTAAAATATCGCCGTACTCTCACGGCTGGTGATGGATTTGACTACATCACTCCAAAGAAGCTTATGCATATGCAAAGAGCCGCAGAAGCTTGGGTGTCATCAAACCGATGGCAGTATGGGTACGAATTAATGGCTGCGGCAGTTTTAGGAACCGAAAAATTTGATATAGATATTCGCGAGATTTAAATTTTTGATTTTAAATAAGCCAAAAGTTTTTGTTTTTCGCGTTGCCTAAAATCAATTTGCCACTGCAGCATTTCTCTGCCTTGCTTTATGCTTCGCTCTAAACTAGGTGATATTTTGGGTTCAAAAAACTCGTCATACTCTTTTATAAATTCAGGATTGCTAAAGCTACGTGCAACGTAAATCGGCGTTCTATAAAAACTTAGATCGGTGCCAAGATGATCTTCTAGCCACTGCCAGTTTTCTTGCATCCACAGCCATGTTGTTTGTTTGGAGAATCGGTTCATAAAACTGTAGGCTAACCAGTACATAGCGTCTTGGCGCCTGACAGTTTCGGTAGTAATTAGAGCTAATGATTCACTAATTAAATCTGTTTGCTCAAAGCTAGTTAATGCTGCTGCTAGAATAGTTTGTTCTTCGCTGGAATCAGATGAATTATGAAACTTTAGTAGCTTTGCATATGTTTTTTTGTTACCGCGACGTGCAGCAGTATTTAGAACAATACTGCGCAGGTCTGGATGAATATCGTTTAGGGTTTTAGCAGATTCAAAGCGCAATATGCTTTGATCAACTACAGTCTTTTCATCAGCCCCAGATGCAAGCCCAAGTATCGTTGGCCTTAGCAATTTATCAAAATAACTGTCACTAGATTTTTCTTCCCATCCCAATCTGTTTAGTTGGGCAGCCACAAGTTTTCGAATAAAAGGTTTTATGGCATCACGAATGTCTTCATCATCCATAACTCGTCGTAATTCAACTACGTTACTGGCGATTATATCCCAAACTGCAGCGTTGTCCTCTGATGAAAAATGATCCAATAATTTAAAAGCATCTTCTGTAGAACTATATCCAGCTTTAGCTGTCTCAAAGGAATCTGCCATCAAACCCAAACGGTCAATCGCATCTAAATGGGGCAATTCTTTAATTACTGCAGCTAAGTTATCATCATCATAAATAGTGCGGTAAAAACCTCTTTGGCCTCTATTAATTTTGCCCAAAGATAATTCAGGAATGACAATGCTCTGATTTTCTAATTTTTCTATAGCTGTATTTTTGTTTAGGATTGGCACCGGCCATAAAGCATGAGGGCTTTTGGCAGGTTTCTGCATGTAGAAGCGCTGTTGGCTTAAGTTTGTGCCCTTTACCGATTTTTCAACATGCACAACCGGATAGCCGGGCAGTGTAATCCAGGCATGCATAAATTGCTTTATAGCTTTACCCGAAGTTTTTTCCAATGCTGCCCACAAGTCAGTAGTCTGGGCATTACCAAACTGATGACTTTTTAGATAATAACGTAGACCTTCTTTAAAATCTTTTTCACCTAAGTAACCGAAAAGCATGTGTATAACACTGGCTCCCTTGCTGTAACTGATGGTATCGAAAATAGTCCGTATTTCGTCAGGATGATTGATAGGCACTTCAATTGGATGAGTATTTTGTAGTGCATCTAAGCGAAATGCCGGCTGTTGTTCGGCGCTAGCAAACTGTGTCCACATTTGCCAATCTGGAAATAAATGATCGCAGGCCAGATATTCGATCCAACTGGCAAAGCCTTCATTGAGCCACAAATCCGTCCACCAATTCATAGTTACAAGATTGCCAAACCACTGGTGGGCTAGTTCATGTGCGACAACCATGGCAACGTACTGCTTAGTAGATAGCGAAGTTGACTTAGGATCCACCAATAATGTCTGTTCGCGGTATGTAATCAAACCCCAATTTTCCATCGCACCAGATGCAAAATCGGGCAGGGCAATCATATCCAGTTTTGGTAAAGGGTAGGCAATATCAAAATAGTTTTCGTAAAATTCTAAACATTTTACTGCTGTATCAAGAGCAAATTGAGTTTGGTCGACTTTGTCTGGTGTTGCATAGGTGCGAATAATTGTGCCATTTTTGGTAGTGGATTCTAGAAACTCTATATGACCATAAACAAAAGCCAATAAATATGTGCTCATCGTAGGAGTAGTTTCAAAAATAGTTTCAGTTAAGCCGTTCTTAGTAACACTGTGCTTTATTGGAGTATTGGCAAGCACGCTTCCGTCAGTAGGAGAAGACAAAGTTAAGTCAAAACTGGCTTTGGCTTCAGGTTCGTCGATACAAGGAAAAACTTCACGGGCATGATGACTCTCAAACTGTGTAGCTAATAGTTTTTTGGCTTTGCCGTTGTGTGTAAAATAGCAAGGATATAGCCCATTCATTGGATCAGTTATCTTACCTGTAAAACTAATCTCGATTTCGTACTTGCCAGGGTAAACCATAGTAGTACAGTGCAGTCGAAGTTCATCATATTTGTTATGAGTGTTGATGCGATCTATGGTTAATTGTTGAACGCCTTTTTTGTCATGAAAAATGATATTCGCAGAAGTAATCTTGAGATCTTTTTGATGAAAAGTAATTTTCTGCGAAGGTCTACCAGTTTTACGGCCAGTGATGATTACTCTGCCGACAAAGGTACTTTTGTCTGGGTTTAGCTCTAACGACAAATTATAATTTTCTGTCTTAAAGCTATTGAATAGGCGCGTAACGGATTTCTTCATCAGTACATTGTATCAGCCAAAAACTTGCATATAAACTGCATATGTTTAAGCAGCGCACCTTAGCGGTTCAAATTTAACACTTTACGAATATAAATAAATAGTCTAATATATAAGTGTTGACCCGGACCTAATTGGCCCGGGATTTTTACTGAAAAGGACTAAAAACAATTTTGAAATTAAGAAAGGAAAATAAATGGATTTTGACTTAAAGAGCTTAGGTGCTGCTATAAAAGTTATCGCCGAAGAAAAAAACTTATCTGAGGATGTAGTTCAAGAAGTGGTAGAACAGGCACTAGCGGCTGCTTATCGACGTGATTATGGCGATCGAGAACAAGAAGTACGGGTAACAATGAATATCAATACTGGTGATGTAGACGCTTACGTCACCAAAACAATTGTCGACAACGTAGACGATGAGTACATAGAAATAAGCCTAAATGACGCTCAAGTTATGAAAAAGAACGCTGAGGTTGGCGGAACTATTGAAGTCCACCAAAAGGTTGAAAATTTTGGTCGAGTTGCCGCTCAGACAGCCAAGCAGGTAATTTTACAAAGATTACGAGAAGCCGAGCGAGAAATCGTTATGGCCGAATTCGAAGATAAAATCGGAACGGTAATTAACGGTATAGTTGGACGTGTAGAAGGCAATATTGTTCGCATGGAGCTTGGCAAAGCAGCTGCGATTATGCCCAAAAGCGAACAAATCCAAACTGAGCGCTACTATCCAGGCCAAAGACTCAAAGTATATCTAAAGGACGTAGAGCGTGGTTTCCGCGGACCTCAACTGGTTGTTTCTCGAGGCTGCCCAGAATTCATTGAGTGGTTATTCCGAGCTGAAGTTCCAGAAATGGAAAGCGGTGCTGTCCAAATCAAGGCCATTGCCCGCGAAGCTGGCGTAAGATCAAAAATAGCAGTCGCTAGTACAGTTCAGGGCGTAGATCCAGTCGGTACATTTGTTGGTGGCCATGGTACTAGAGTTAATGCCGTAATGAGTGAGGTAGGCGAACAAGAAAAGATTGATATTGTAGTCTGGGACGAAGATACAAAAACATTCATTAGCAACGCACTCAGCCCAACTAGAGTTAATAAAGTAACAATCGATGAATCGATCAAAAAAGCAGCTGTAGCAGTAGACGAAGATCAGCTAAGTATCGCAATTGGTAAAAGTGGGCAGAACGTTCGGCTAGCCAGTAAACTTACTGGATTTGATATTGATATAGTTGCCGACAAGACTGCTGAAACTGTTGAGGAGGCATCTGTAGATGCAATTAAACCAGTCCAAAAACTTAAGCGTAAGGATCAACTCGAAAGCTCATTGCTCGAGGCTATAGAAGAACACGGACAGTAAAAAAGAGGTTAACTAAAAGAGACAAAGGCAGATGCTCTTTTTACGCTAACAAAACCGCAAATCTAAATAAAACCAAGTAGGCTTTCTTACAGACTTCCCTCAGCTTAAGCGTGCTACAATGATGCAGTCTTAAAAGGGGGCAAAATGAAGTACGCCAAACTAGACGACATTAAAGCACTAATCGCAAAACCTAAGGATTCGGTATCTATTAGTATATTCTTGCCTACCCATCGGGTTGGACTTCCGCATAATCTTAATGCCGATCGTGTAAGGATGAAAAATGCAATAAGAGATATTAAGGCCGTATTGTCTGAAAAAATCTCAAAAAAAGAAGTTAAACAGTATACTCAACAGTTAGAGAAGTTACGTTCAGATCGCAATTTTTGGCGTTTTCGTGATAACGGCCTGGCATTATTCGTGGCCGCAAATCGGATGACATATTTTGATCTGCCAGCAGAAATCGACAGTCGTGTCCATGTGGACGAACATTTTGTTATTACGCCGTTGCTGGCGACAATGCAAGATCAATATTTTTACTATGTTCTAGAACTTAACCGTAATGAGCCGCGTTTTTTTATGGCTTCTCAAGATAACATCAATAGAGCCCTAATGGATGAGCTACCTGGGAGTATGAAAAACGCATTGCTAATTGATGAATATCAAAGTCAGCTACAGCATAGTTCTGGCGGTGCTAATGGGGGATCTAGCTACCACGGCCACGGAGGATCAAAAGACAATGATCGTAAGGATCTGGAGCGATATCTTAGAATGATCGACGAGATATTATGGAAGTCAGTACTACATACTAGCAATCGTCCACTAGTGATATTGGGGGATACCAAAACGGCAGAATTATATAAACAATCTTCACGGTATCGTTATGCTTTAGACAAATCTATTAGCGGTAATTTTGAACATTCAAATGAACAAGAAATTCATTCAAAAACCTGGAATGTTATTCAGGTAGATCGTATGAAAGAAGAAAAAATCATAAAAGACATTTTAGGTAGAGCTAAAGCCCGTGATGATCAACAGTTGCTAGTTAATAATTCTAGTATCAAAAAAGCTGCCCAGAACGGTAGAGTGGGCACGCTGATAGTTGGTATGCTGGGTAAATCTTATGATTCTGTAGTTCGAACGATGGAGCGACGCTATAAAATTACAATACCCTCCAATGTTAGGCAGCTGGCTAATATAGAAGCTATTGCAAGAGAAGTATTGGCTTCTGGAGGCAAAGTAAAGTCTGTTATTAAACCCGATACCGATAATTCAGAGGGCTATATTAAAGCGATAACACGGCCTGGCGGACAAGCATCAAATTATTAAAATTAGCACTCGACACGATAGAGTGCTAAATGATATTATGTATCTAGCATTTAAATTAACGTAGACATAAGGGAAAAAGTTTTACAAAATGCCTGATTCACCCGATTTTCAAGAATTTTTGAACCATCTTACAGATAATGCTCTGCAGAGTCTTAAACATGCCGATGCTATTGCTAGAAGTTTTAACAGCCCATACATCGGAACTGAACATTTGTTGTTAGGAGTGCTGGCTCAAGATAGTTCAATGGGATCTAAGGTGCTGGAGGGAGCTGGAGTTACTCTGGAACGAGCACGCATGGCTTTGAACCTTACTCCCAAATCGATAGTTATTAATATGGGGGCCAAGGGCTTATCAGAAACAGCAAAATTGACGCTTAAAATGGCTTATGAGCTTGCTCAAGAATTCAGTCAAGAATTTTGCGGCACAGAACATATTTTATATAGCATTCTCAGTCAGAAAAACGCTCGAGCTACGACACTGCTTAGGGATATGAGTGTCAATGTTGACTTGCTTACTAATGAACTCGAACAATTTTTGAATCGTCAACAGTACGAAGATAACGGCAGTATGAATAATCGTACTAGACGCAATAAACGCGGACGCGGCAAGACAGCCCTAGATACTTATGGAACAGATATGACTGCTCAGGCTCGCCAGGGCAAACTTGATCCGGTTGTTGGCCGTGAGCCTCAGATTAGACGTGTTATTACAATTCTTAATCGTCGCACAAAGAACAACCCGGTTTTAATCGGCGAGCCTGGTGTTGGCAAAACAGCCATTGTTGAAGGATTAGCTCAACGGATAATTTCTGAGGACGTACCGGATAGCTTAATAGATAAACGGATTGTAATGCTAGATCTTGCTGGCATGATTGCTGGTACAAAATATCGTGGTGAGTTTGAGGAAAGACTTAAAAAAGTTATGGCCGAACTCGAGGGCAATAGTAAAAGTATTGTATTTATAGATGAGCTACATTTAATAGTCGGAGCTGGAGCAGCCGAGGGCTCAATGGACGCAGGCAACATCCTTAAACCTGCATTAGCTCGTGGCAAGATTCAATTGATTGGCGCAACTACTACTAATGAGTATTCTAAATATATAGAAAAAGATGCGGCATTGGAGCGTCGCTTCCAGCCTGTATTAGTACCTGAAGCAACGGTACCTGAGACGGTTGCAATTTTGAAGGGACTCAAAAAACATTATGAGCAGTTTCATGGTGTTGCAATAGCCGACGATGTAATTGAAGATACGGTAAATTTAGCCAAGCGTTATATCAATGATCGATTTATGCCCGATAAAGCAATTGATTTACTTGACGAAGCTGCCGCACATTTGAGGGTCGACAAAGGTAAGACACCACCCGAACTGCGTAAGCTACAAAAAGAACTTAAATTACTAAATGTTCGTATTGATGATGCTGTTGATAATGAAGATTACCAAAAAGCCGCCGAATACAAGCAGAGGGCGTCACAAATACATGTTAATATTGACAAAATTGTAGCTGCTAGCAAAGCTGGTAAACGTCTTAAACTTTCTACTGATGATATCGCTGATGTGGTTGCTCGTATGACCGGCGTTCCTGTTAATAAAGTTATTAAATCAGAAGCAAAATACTTAAGAAATTTAGAATCTAATCTTAGCAAACACGTTATTGGTCAAGATGAAGCTGTGAATGCTCTTGCTCGGGCTGTTAGACGCAACCGAATCGGAATCGGCCAAACTTCTCGACCGATTGGGTCTTTCATATTTTTAGGACCAACTGGTGTCGGCAAAACTGAATTGGCACGAGTAATGGCCAAAGAATTTTTTGGGTCTGATTCTGCGTTGATCAAAATAGATATGTCAGAATTTGGCGAACATCACACTGTTTCAAGGTTGGTAGGTGCGCCAGCAGGATACGTAGGTTACGACGACGGCGGACAATTGACAGACAAGATTCGTCGCCAACCCTACAGCGTAGTACTATTTGATGAGATCGAGAAAGCCCATCCAGATGTATTTAATATGTTGCTTCAATTACTTGAAGATGGTCGATTGACAGATGCCAAGGGCCGAGCAATAGATTTCACTAACACAATTGTCATAATGACCAGTAATATTGGTGCGGACAAATTACAAAAAGAAGCCGGATTTGGTTTTCACGCTGCTAGCAAAAAGGACATTGAAGATCTGGACGAACTGCATTCTGAAAACAAACATAAAGTACTTGATGAACTAAAAAAACTAATGCGTCCAGAATTATTGAACAGAATAGATAAAATGATAGTATTCCGAGCTCTGACCAGAAAAGACGCCATGAAAATAATGGATTTGCAGCTAGATGAACTTCGCAAGCGGTTGGTCAAGCATGGGCTGGGTATTCAAGTAACTCCCAAAGCAAAACAATGGATGCTTGATAAAGGATATGACGCAAAAAATGGCGTCCGCCCTATGCGCCGACTGATTCAGGACGAAATCGAGGATCACATTGCTAATGGCTTGCTAGATGATAAGTACCAAAAAGGCGATATTATAATGATTGGTAGCGGTAAATCGATTTTGTCGTTTTCGCTACACCAAGAAAAGACAGTAGTATCTAAGTAAGTAGATTATTTTGGTATAATACTTAAGAATAAAACCTTATATAAAAGTATGAATAAGCGATATTTTTCTAGTTTGATTGTGCTAACAATACTCGTTGGCCTATTAAGTGCTGCCTGGATAAATCGATTATACATTTACGATTATATTAGACTTTGGGGATACACTCCATCAAGCGAAGTAGTAGAACTGGCTGATAGTACCACCTTGTATCAAAATAGCCGTCGCCTATTTTATGCCAATCAGCCGGTGCTGGCTGAAAAGTCAGCTTTTAATGATTTTTGCCGGGAAGATGAACAGACAATAGTGCTTGGTTGTTATATCAGTGGGGATGGCATATATTTGCTTGATGTTGATGACGAGCGTCTAGACGGGATTAAAGAAGTTACGGCTGCTCATGAATTATTGCATGCTGCTTATGAGCGTTTAGGTAGTGAGAGAAGTAGGATTGATGATCTAATAAATAAAACTTATAACGATTTGGATAATGATAGGGTAAAAGAAACAGTCGAATTATATCGTAAGCAAGATCCATCTATTGTGCCAAATGAGCTCCATTCGATTGTTGGTACCGAAGTTCGTCAGTTACCTCAAGAATTAGAAGACTATTATGCGCGATACTTCAGAGATAGAAGTAAAATAGTAACTTTGTCCGAACAGTATGAACAAGCTTTTACCGAAAGAAGGAATCAAATAAGGAGTTTCGATAAGCTACTGTCAGAACTTAAAATAGATATTGAATCAGTACAGTCAAAACTTACGCAGTTAAACCAGACATTGCAAATACAACGAGCTGATATGGAGCGGCTTAGGAGTAGTGATCGGACGGATGAATATAACAGCCAAGTGCCAATATATAATTCTAGAGTGAATACCTATAATCAAGATTTACAAAAACTTCAAAGTCTAACAATCCAGCATAACGATATTGTCAAAAAACGTAATGAAATTGCCATCCAAGAGGCCGAGCTTGTCGAAGCAATCGACAGCCGCGAAGCCGTACCGGTTCGATAAAATTAGGTTATACTTAAAAATATGGTAAAAAAGGGAAGTGTCAAATACGTATGTCAAAGCTGTGGTGCAGTCCATTCTTCTTGGATGGGACGTTGTAGCGCTTGTGGCGAGTGGAATGTAATTGTCGAACAACTAGATTCTAGTTCAATTAGTTCGCCTAAGGGCAGGGTGTTAGATACAACAGAGGTATCTACAGTTGCAAGTTCGCATCAACAGCCTAGAATTCATGCCGGAGTAGCAAGCGTCGACGAAGTGCTGGGCGGTGGTTTTGTACCGGGAAGTGTTTGCTTGATAGCTGGACAGCCGGGTATAGGTAAAAGTACTTTAATGTTACAAATTGCTTACGAAGCTGCCAAAACTACAAATGTACTATATATTAGCGGCGAAGAATCTATCCACCAGGTTGGTTTAAGGGCCCAACGGCTAGGAGCTAATCACAAGAATTTATTAATCACATCTAGTACCTCAGCCGATGATATCGCATCAACCATTGCAACTAAGGAACATCAGCTTGTCGTTGTAGACTCGATTCAGACTATAAGCGCCGAAGCGGTGTCATCGGCAGCCGGATCGGTCAGCCAGATTACTAATAGCACACAGATGCTAATGCACGCCGCAAAAGCGACCAATACTGCTTTGTTGCTGGTTGGCCATGTGACCAAAGAGGGTTCGATCGCTGGACCTAAGGTGCTGGAGCACGTTGTAGATGTTGTACTCCAGTTGGAAGGCGATCGTTACGGCGGATTCAAAATGCTCAGAAGTATCAAAAACCGTTTTGGTAGCACTCATGAATCAGCTATCTTTGAGATGAAAGACGATGGGCTTAAACCAGTAGACAACCCATCAGCAGCCTTGTTAGAGGAACGACAAGTCAGTGACGGGTCTGTAGTTCTGGCAACTTTGGAGGGTGCTCGACCGCTTTTGGTTGAAGTACAAGCTTTAGTAAATACAACGGCCTATGGTTATCCTAAACGAACAGCCAGCGGATTAGACATTAATAGGCTTAACTTGTTGATAGCGATGTTAGAAAAGCGCACCAAGCTTAGTCTTAGCGACAAAGATGTTTACATTAATATTGTTGGTGGTTTGAAAATCACCGAACCGGCAGCTGATTTAGCGGTTTGCATGGCAATTGCCAGCGCTAGTAAGGGAATGCAACTAAAGGATGACGCTGTAGTGTTCGGTGAGTTAGGGCTATCTGGCGAAGTTAGAAGAGTGCCATTTGCCGAAAAGCGCATTGCCGAAGCTAAGAAGTTAGGTTTTAGCGGCGCAATTGCACCAAAGGGTAGTACAAATTCCAAGAATCAGAAGTTTGTTTATGAAGTTGGCGGTATTAAGAGCGCCCTAAATCACTTCTTGAGTAAATAGTTTAAGGGTAAGTAACAGTAATCGGGCTAGAAGTACCACTATTGTCTTGCGCATAGACGGTTGTCCCGCTTGGAACACTTATCTTACTAACGTCATTGCAATCGCCACCTTCGCATATTTCATCATTATTGTCTTGACGGAAAAGTGTTACCTGGCCCTTATTCCCAGACCAATTAAAGTCTATAGTAACCGCACCTGCAGTATAGCTTAGGCTTAACTGAGACGAAGCTTCAAAGTTCATATTTACGGCGCTAGAAGTCGAGCTGTAGAGCACGCTGTCAATTATTTCAGCTGTAACTGCCGCGTTTCCGTCGCTTGCAGGGCTGTATGTAACGCCTGAAGCAGCCTTGGACACGCTAACCGAGCCGCCGCTAATAGTTTGGCCATTTACCTTAAAGTTGACTACACCAGCCCTGTCTGCGCTTGTGAGTGGGTGGGTGCCGGGTGAGGCATTTGCCCTCAATGTGTAGGTTCCATCATCACCAGTTACGCTGACAACGACGCTGGGCCTCTCGTCCGTGCATTGGTGGACGTCATCCTTCTCGTTGTTACTTGTAGTAGCGCTACCTCCGACAAATGTATCACCGCTAAACTGCTGAGCAGTTCCACCGGACTCAACACTTTTAGCTAGTTCAGGAGTACATTCGGTTGCAAGTTTACCGGAAACTATATCTATTGTTCTTCTTTCATTATTGTCACCCTTTTTCTGATACCAAGAAGGGTATAGATCTTCGGTAGGGCTGGGTTCGATTGAGCCTGTGC
>JALYQY010000048.1 GCA_030855585.1 bacterium
ATCATAGCCACAATTTGGGTTTTTTGCCCCGATATATTTGCAACATGCGGCAAAATTTCCCGCAAAGAAATAAAGCTGACGTCAATAACCACAATGTCTGGAATTTCACTCGGCTTAAAATCACGGATGTCTGTTTGTTCGTGCAATTCTATCTTCGGATTATTATGCAAACTAGGATGAAGTTGGTCTGTGCCAACGTCAACGGCAATTACTTTTTTGACTCCATGTTTTAGGGCGTAATCCGTAAAACCCCCTGTACTACTACCGACGTCTAGAACTATTTGGTTTTTAAAATTTAGCTTTAATGCTTTAGCGACACTGGCTAGCTTAAGCCCAGCCCGTGATACATACTGCTCTTTGGCTAGCAATCTTATATTGGCTTCATCGGATACAATTGTCCCGGGTTTGGTTAAGATCGTACCGTTAACTCGCACTTGCCCAAGCTTAATAAAACTCTCGGCCTGACTACGCGTTGGCACAAGTTTTTTATTTGCAAGAAGTTGATCCAGCCGATACTTCATACAGAGGCGCGGCGGGTGAACTTACGCAGAATTACAAATGTTAAACAGGTCCAGAACAAAACGTTAGCTCCCAGCGCACCCCAGTCAACTGTAGTTGTATCATTCTTTTTTAATTCTACCCCGGTATTCTCGCATACTGGAACATAACTCTTTTGCATAAAAGCTAATGGGAATCCCCGCTCTTCAGTACGGATACTGGGCGTACTGTCGACAAAACCTTCGCCCACACAGGTATCGAAGTAACGGTTTACGTCGTCGTTTATCTTGATACCGCCAGCAGTAGACAGATTAAAACCTAAAATTACTAGCGATACGAGCGTTAAAACAACTCCAGCAACAAACGATAGCACTATTTTGCTGTTAAACGCACCCTTATTTGGTGTTTTAACTTTATCCTCTTCCATAAGTTTATTGTACTCCTTAAATTCCAACCATAAATGGTAATTTTTTTACAATCTGCCGGTAGCCCTGGGGCAAGGCCTCAACTATACACAACTCCGACATAGTAAAATTTTCGCCAATGTAGTCCCTCTCGGCTTTGCGAGTAATGTGCGGAGTATAGTACCGACCAACATATTTTTGTGGCACATCCCAGCCCTGTAAATTCGCTAATTGCAAAAGCTTGTCATGCAAAGACTGCAGCTCGGGGTTTATAATTAACTTCCTCACTATGCGTTTTGCACCGAACTGCGCAAACTCGCCTAATTGCACATTAATTGGGGCTGAGGATTTTATAGTTTGCTCCACAGCATCTACTACTTGCTCTTTGTTATCGGCTTGAAACGGCGGCAAGATCGTTACGTGCAGCGGCCACAGAGTAAACCTATCACCAGTTTCTACGTCATCCAAAATATGGGCAATCACAAACTCTTTCATACTAGGCAAAAACCTTCCCGTATGAGTACAGTTTGTTTATTTTTTCGAAGCTCGCACGGGAGCCGTATTTCCCATACGGTGACTGCGAACTGGAGAAAAAATAAGTAAAATGTGCCATACCAGGAAGGTTTTACTTTTTGCGTTCGCGGTATGCGCCGGTAGTAGTATCCACACTTATTACGTCGCCTTGCTTAATAAATGCCGGCACCTTTATACTTGCACCGGTTTCTACGGTTGCATCCTTTAATACGGAGCTAGTAGTGTCACCTTTGACTACGTTTTCGGTGTAAGTTACTTGCAAATAAACATTCTTAGGCAACTCGATATTTATGACGCGGCCATCAAACAGTTGGGCCTGAACATTTTCGCCTTCTTTTAGATACCCCGCCTGTTCACCAATAATATCAGCCGCAATTTCAAACTGCTCGAACGTATCGTTATTCATAAAGTAAAATGTCGAGCCGTCGTTATATAAATACTGCACAGTCTGATTCGTTACGTCAGCTGGTTCAATTGATTCGTTGCCTTTGAAAGTTTTAGTCAGTACCTTGCCGTCAAGTAAACTCTTAATCCTCACATTTACAATCGAGCCGCCGCGACCCATGACTTTTTGCGAATATTCCAGCACCTTGTAAGGCTCGCCATCTGTCTGAAATATTTGGCCTTTTTTTAAATCGGTAATACCAAATGCCATTATTTTTTCTGTCTTTCTATAGCCGCCCAAATATCGTCTACAAGCGCATAATAATCTGTTAATTCTGACTCGCTAATCAATCCAGTAACACCTGCTGTGTCAATGTTTGAAACAGCATCTTCATATTTTTTCATAATGTCATCATATGTTTTTTTGGCTGAAATCGCAGACCCTAACTCGGCAATACTTTTACGCAAAGATTGCAACATACTCTCCCGCGAAGTTGTGCCAAAAATAGCCGCGGAATCATTCAGTTTGATTGACGCGACTTTTTCAAACAGCTGCCCAACAAGTTCATCTGTGGATTTATGTGATTTAGTCATATATTTATCCTAGCCTTTCGTGGATATGCACTGCTAATGCGCTTAAATGGGCTACGTCTACTGCGCTAACTAGATCAAACTGACTAGCATATAGTATGTAATCGTTTAATAATTTGGCGCTTTGTTTGGCTTCTTCCAAAAATATTTGCTGTTCGCTACTATCATCTGCATGAAAATATCTATCGCACGCTATCCTTAGGCTATAAGCCGTGGCGGTTAGTTGCATCATTGCCTTGCGCGGCTCCGTAGATAAGGTATTAAACTGTTTGGCTGACGGCAGCGTTAGAATATACTTTTCTAGCCGCTTGGCCGACAATGGCAGTGATTCGGTTTGCATAAACTCTTACAAATACTCCGTATCCAACGAATCACTTATTAAATTTTTTATATGCCGCACCTTTTCCGCCAAATGTTCGTAATGTTCATCGGTGAGCAAACTCAACTGATGAGCTTCTAGCAGGCGATTATCCAGCTCATCGAGTTCTTTTTGGGCATCTTTTAATATCAAAAATTGCTCGGTGCCATTAATGGCATTCATACTTGCCTCTATCTTTTGCCTGACATTGCCTAAGTGATTATGCAACTCCAAAATGATTTTTTTTCGATCTTCGGCATTATCCACTCCCACCACACCCAAACCCGGCAAACTTGTAATAGATTCTGTCAATTCTGCGATATTCAATAGCAGTGGGTTGTCATTCATATTCCTATTTTACTATTCAAGTAATGAATTTCTAAAGTTACTTTAGGAGTATTTATTGGAACACTAAAAATTTCTTACGAATTTGCTACGAATGGTAGTAGCGCCAAATGCCGTGCACGCTTAATAGCGCGAGCTAGCTGACGCTGCTGGCTTTCGGTTAATCCCGTTTTCTTACGAGTTTCGATCTGTCCAAACATGTTTACGTAGCGCTGCAAGGTCTTAAAATCCTTGTAGTCAAAAAATGCTACGTCTGTTCTGTGTTTAAATATCTTCGCCATCTAAATTTTTCCTTATTCATTAAAAATTAATTCTTCTGCTGATTCTGCTGCTGCTGTTATAAGTTCTGGAATGAACTCCTCACCTTCAGCTACTTCTAGTAAAGCTCGTACGCGTTTACGTGTTTCCGCATGCGTTTCAAGAGGAATATCGTCCCCATCTATTACAACCAATCTTACAACAAAACAAATGCTTAATCTTTGCTCCGTATCGAATGGTAAGCACTGTCTACACACTTCTTGTCTGCCACAATTTAGAAACTTATTCATATTGGCCCTCGTATACTACCTGATTCCAAGGAATTTTGGGCTGTGCAGTCTGGGATGCAGACCGAGCACAAAATCCGAGCTGTATTTTACATACAGTGAGGATTTTTGACACAGGATCTGCGCACAGAATGTGCGCCCTAAATTTTCTTAGAACGGGATGTCGTCTAAATTAATCGGCTCATCGCCGATATCCTCAATAACGACATCATCTACTTGCTTTTTGCCACCGGCTGACGAATTGGAGCTTGGTGCCGATGATCCACCGCCGCCTTCGCCACCGTCTCGGCCACCTAGGAATGTTACGTCCTGGGCATTAACTTCAACTTTGCTGCGCTTAACACCGTCTTTTTCCCAAGAACTGCTCTGCAAACGTCCGTTTACTAAGCATGGACGGCCTTTGCTTAAATACTGCGCAACCCGCTCGCCAAGTGGCCCCCAAGCAACAACGTCTATATAGTCTGTTGCCTCCTGCCAGTTGCCGTCCGCACCTTTAAAGCTGCGGTTTAGCGCCAAGCTAAAACTGCAAACGCTCTGTCCGCTAGGAATCGTGCGGAGCTCCGGATCGCGTGTTAGATTGCCCATTAAAATAACTTGATTAAATGACCTTGCCATTTTGTAACCTCCTTGTAGGAACTACGTCCCTGGTTATATTTGTACTTTTAAAGGTACTCTTGACTGAGACTTCAGTCAAGGTTTACTCTTCTTCGTCAGACTTTTCGTCTTCGTCGTCTGATTTATCACCGCGCTCAGCTGCTTTTGCGGCTTTTTCGGCCTTGGTAGCTTCTGCTTTGGCCATTTTCTTAAGATCTGGCTTAGTTATAAGAAAACGCACCACTTCGTCAGTGATATTGAGCGTGTCATTGATTTTTTGCACGCCAGCGCCTTCCATTTCTACCGTGTAAAACACGTAGATTGCAAACTCTTGACCCTTGATTGGGTAATTAAGCTTGCGCTTGCCCCAATTGTCGGTGTCGGTAATCTTACCACCGTTATCGGCGAAGATTTTTTCCACCTTAGTCGACGCTTTTTCCAGGTCAATTTCTAGACCTTGGTCAAACAACACAGCTATTTCGTATTGTGCCATTAAAACTCCTTTTAACATTAACCAAAAAATACTCCTGATAATTGGACTAATTTCTTTGGCATTAGATTACGTGCCTAAAGTCGCCGTAACCTAAATTAGTTTGTAACAAAATGATTATAGCGCATGCACCCCTGTTGGTCAACTTCAGGCTGCTAGGGTTTGTTCAAGCTGGTCAATAAGACGCGGGCGGTTTTGTTTTATACGGAGCCTGTTCTTTATCAGCCTTTGTGCTCTGCTGGACGATTCTCTTGGCATAAGGCCGCTCTTCCACGCTGTTCTATAAAACGGATCTATAGGTTCGGTAGCTCTTTCTATTGCGAACTGCAAAAGCATACCGCCTATATGGTAGCGCCTTTGGTGATTCGGAGTGTTCAGGAATTCATCAACAAGCTTTTCATTTATATCCGTCAGGTCCTGGCTCAAAGTATAATCTATCATAAATTTGCGAACTTTCTCGGTCGACGCGATTCTTAAGTCGCCTTTTGCCCAAAGCAATCGTCTTTGCCGGTTCGTTAGGTGAACTTCTTCTGGTTGACCGTCTTTAAATGAAATAGCTCGATCCGGTACATAACCGGCACTTGCTAATACTACAATGCCAAACTGCCTTTGCTTGGTTTCGGGTAAGGGTGGTCCGAAATAGTAGCCATGATAATCATTATGGTGTTGATCATAATCAGTCCGTTGTAGCCGCACACTGCGAACGGCTTGACCACCTAAATCCCTGACGAGAATCGGACTCTTTTTTGGATGAAAATGATGATGCCAATCCGGATTAAGTTGACTGACTTTACCGTTTTCTCTTGAGATCGGTACCAGGGGTAGCGGCATGCCTATCTCGTCTACGGGAGTGAATCTTAGTTCAGGGTCAATTTGGGGTTGAGGGGGTGGAAGTGTGCTGGATTCTTGAGACAGTTCCAGCTTAGACATGCTAATCGCTTAGCTTTCCAATTAGAAAAATAGTATCGCCGAACATCCTCATAGTTACTATGATAATAGCTATGGTTATGGTTTATTGCAATAGTTATTATTCGATACCCAGATTTATTAAAGCAATAAGAAGACCACGCCTACAGCGGCAAAAGCACTTAAGTAGTGACTGCAAGTAACCTGGTGTACAGGACTTGTCTAAACTTCGCTGTCTTCGGGCACAACTTCTTGATTGCCAAACACATCGTCCATGCTACTAATTAGTACTTCTCGCGGACGTGAGCCGTCTGCTGTACCAATAATTCCCTGTTCTTCCATGGTTTCTATCAGCCTTGCTGCTTTGCCATAACCAATCCTAAGTCTGCGCTGCAACAAGCTAGTTGATGCTTTACGGGCTTCAAGCACGACATGCACTGCGTCACGCAGTTCCGCTTCATCACCTTTGCCACCATCATTAGAATAGTCTGCCACGAGGCCGCCCTTACCATTCAGCTGCACTGGCTGGCTGACAACTTCATCGTCATACTGTGGGGGGCGTTGCATGCGCAAGAAATCCATCACAGCATTGGTTTCTTCAGTCGATATGAATGCGCCCTGGATTCGTTTAGGTTTGGGCATATCGGTAGTCTGATAAAGCATGTCACCCCTACCTAGTAGTTTTTCGGCACCGCCGCTATCCATAATGATGCGACTTTCTAGCTCTTGGGCAACCGTGAAGGCAATCCTAGCGGGAATATTGGCCTTGATAAGACCGGTGATCACATTGGCACGAGGACTCTGGGTGGCGAGCACAAGATGTATACCAACAGCTCGGGCTTTTTGGGCGATCCTCACTATAAGCGCTTCAACATCTCGGCCAGCGGCCATCATAAGATCGGCCATTTCATCAATCACAATTACGATATACGGCATACCCTCTTCCTTCATAATGGCGTTATAGTCGGCAATGTTGCGTTTCTTGTTTTCGGCCAAAGTGCGGTAACGACGTTCCATCTCGGCTACTGCCCACTTTAGGGCACTGATGGTTTTTTCTGATTCAGTTATAACTGGCGTTAACAAATGCGGGATATCAGCATAAGGCGCTAGTTCCACTTGCTTTGGATCTACCAAAATCAACTTAAGATCACTTGGGCTGTTACGATACAAAAGACTAGTTAACAAGGTATTAATCATGACCGATTTACCGGATTTGGTCTGACCGGCAATTAGTATGTGGGGCATTTCATCAAGCTCTCCTACCACAGCCGCACCGGCGATGTCTTTGCCGATAGCTAAGCTCAGCGGGCTAGTGGCGCTCTTCCACTCGCTTGATTCTAATATTGAACTTACAATGACTGATGCAGGTTTAACGTTGGGTACTTCAATACCAACTAATTTTTTACCTGGTATCGGTGCTTCTATCCGGATGGTTTGTGCGCCAAGAGTCAAAGCGATGTTATCGTCCAAAGATGATATTTTATTGAGCTTAACTCCAGCCGGCGGCCTAAGTGTGTACTGCGTAATCCGTGGGCCGATGTTAGCGCCTTCCATCTCTACGTTAATATCAAAGTGTCCGAAGGCCTCTTGGATACTGTTGGCAATGGATTCGGTATCGCCCGGATCGGCTTTGTCCTGCTTTTGACTAAGCAAGTTTAAGCCAGGAAACTTCCAGTTTGGATCGCTGGCTGTAGTAAGTGCCGCATGGTCTTCTTTAGCCTCCAATTTAGCTGGGACGCTATTCTTTAATGAACTGCCCAGCGCTCCACGCCGGTGGTGTTCGATAGGTACGCCTTCGTTTATCATAAATTTACGCTTGGCGGCTACTGCTAAGATAGCCATATTCTCTTCTTCGTCATCACGTTCTTTGCGCTTAAATATCTTAACGATACCGCCTAATATGATTGGAGAGATACCAAAACTAAAGAATAGAGCTAGCATTGTTAACACTAAAAACAGCACTGCTGCCGGCAGTGGATCTAGGGCGTTCAACACCAAGCTACCCATAAATTCGCCAATTTTTCCGCCCAAACCGCCTATATATTCACCGGCTGGTTGTTTATCGGCAAATCCTACATGTAGCCAACTTGCTAAAAACGATAGTAAAAAAACCATGCTTAGCTTATTGCTAAATGGCACCTTATGATCTTCCGTCTGGAATTTGAGTACTCCAAAATAAACCAAAGCAACGGGTGCCAGCCAGGCCGCATATCCAAACGCCCAATAAACACTACCGAATAAATTCTGAGGTAACGGTCCGCCGGCGCCAAAGCCACCTAGTAGCAGAAATATTGCCGCCAAAAACAGTAGCACTGCGGTGGCCTGACGCCAAAACAGATTGGGTTCTTTCTCTTCTACTTTTCGTGATTTTCGTTTTTTTCTTTTTGCCATAATACCCTCAGATTATACCACTTAATTACTACGCGGGAGATTTCGCTCGTGTTGCTCAATACGTTTATGGATAATGGACTCATACAGTTCAAGTTCATCCATCTCATTTGTGGGATCATTCAGTGATTGCAGATAGCCGCTTTTATACTCCCCAACTTTGGCTGGGCGTAGGTAGATATCTTCCCGACGAGCAACATATTCTCTTAGTACGGGGTCGGCTATGATTCCAGCAAGCTCATTTTGAATCCAGGGATGATCCAACATTTCTTCTTGTTTTGTTTTTTTAGCCATAATCACATTATAACAAATTGTTCGCTTTTTGTCAATATGACTTTCTGTTACAATCTATAGAAATGATTCGTAAAGACGAAATGATCGTAGAGCCTTATATATTTAATGGGCTTCGTGGACGAAAAGCCTATTCACCTGCTCAAAATCGTTCATCAAAAAATTTTCTGATTGTCTACGGCCAGCACGTATCTATTGAACGCCTCGAGCCAATGATTAAATTTTTGTCTAACTACGGCAATGTCTACCTATTTGACAACCCTGGCTTTGGCAATATGGAACCTAGCTACAAACTTGGCAAGCCACCAACACTGGATTTTTATAGTGATCATATTAAGAATATTTTTGATAACGAATTACCAAAAGACAAAAAATTCCATATTGTAGCTATTTCATTCGGCATGCAAGTTGTTACTCATTTTCTGCAAAAACATCCGAAGTATCAAAAGCGAGTTGATATTGTTATCAGTTTTGTAGGTTTTATTCATCATAAGGAATTATCTATTCCGCGTAGCATTAATTGGTTACTCAAGTATGTATTAGGCGGTTTTGGCAAAACTTTGCCGGGCTCATTAATATATCGTTACATACTACTTCAACCGGTATTTTTGATTCCAATTTATCTCAGTCTTACCCCATTTGACAAACAGTTAGTCGGCAAACCTTTGAGAAAAAAATGGCAATACGCCGTAGAACAATCTTGGTTATGGAAGTACAATGACCCTCGTACTCACGCCTTTACGGCATGGCAATTTATAACCCACACAGATCTGACCAATAAATCAGTCGGCCTAGATTGTCACCATGTCTATGCCGCCAAAGACCAATACATCGATAATGATATGGTGACGTCAAATCTGAAAAAAGTCTTTGACCATGTCGAAACTCATGCTCTTAATTTGCCAGCTCATTCGCCAATTGATATAGAAGCAGAATACAAAATAGCCGAGTTGCTGCCCAAAAAAGTAATCGACATCATCGAATCCTAGTAGCCGCTAATTTTGGTTATGGAGTTTGTCTGAAAATCTGCTAGGGGAACCTATCTCGGTTCCCTTTTTAAGCTAATCTTGTTGGTCGTAGTTGAGCAACTTGGCTCGCATTTCTTGGAAACGCTTTTGCTGATCGGCGGCAATATCTTCTGGAGATTTTTGCTCGGCTGCCATAGCATCTGGGCTGGAGTGGCCATTATGGGAACTAACTTCAACTTTGCCGCCACCAACTATGTTGACGACTGGTATAACAATCGGGCTACGCCCTGTTTGCTCGAACAAATAATGAGTAATGTGGTCTTTTAGTTCCTGCTTGAATCTATCCAGATCAACACGCTTAAAACGCTGCTGGACAGCACGCCTAAGCTCAGCACGAAAACCGTTCATAAGCTCTTCATTGTCACGCATATATATAAAGCCACGGCTGATGATATCCGGACTTGTCATTAGGTTACCGTTTTTGCGGTCTACCGTCAGGACTACAGCTACCAAGCCTTCTTCAGCCAAGATTAGGCGGTCTTTAATCACTACTGAGCTGACTACTGCACCTGTCTGATCTACCAATACTGTGCCGTGCGCAACTTGGCCGGCTTCTTCCATACTGTCTGGTGTAAATTCCAACACAACACCGTTGCCAACATTGGCGGTGTTCTTGCGTGGAATACCCTGTTCGATTGCGATATCAATGTGACGGCGCTTGGAACTATATGGCCCATAGATTGGTACAAAGAATTTTGGCTGCAAAAAGTTAATCATATCGGCGTACTCATCACGTGCCGCATGACCAGATACGTGCAAAGGTCCAACATTGTCGATGTCGTGGTAACGATGCTCAAACACGTGTACGCCTTTTTGCATCAGTCCGTCAACCATAGAACCAACTAGCTTATCGTTGCCGCTTTCTGGGATAGGAGTACTGGATAATACTACAGTGTCCTGCTCTTTGAGCTTGATGTGGCGATGTTCTCCGCTAGCCATACGCTGTAAGGCGCTAGATGGCTCACCCTGACTACCCGTACAGACTATAACTACATCTGTGTCTTTCATATTCGGTACGCCAGCGATTGGCACAAACGTGCCTTTGGGTACCTTCATGAATCCGTTGCGGACGGCCATTTCTAAGGTACTAACCATACTGCGACCGTCCATAGCAATCTTACGATTGTGATGAATAGCAGCGTTGATAATCATCTGAACCCGGTTCATGTTGGTACTAAACAAACCGATAAATATTCGGCCCGGAGCTTTGTCCATAATATCTACGAAGCTTTGTTCGATGGTTGACTCACTCGGTGTTCGGCCCGGTTTTGCAGTACTGGTACTCTCGCTAAATAGTGCCAGCACGCCTTCGCGGCCGATTTCTATCAATCGCTCAGTGTCGGTACGTTCGTGATCAAGCGGGTTTGGATCTAGGCGGAAGTCACCTGTGTTGACAATACGTCCAACAGGAGTATCAAGCACCACCACGTTACTACCTGGGATAGAGTGTGTAACGCGGATAAGCTCAACAAAAAACTCGCCTATTTTTAGCTTTTCGTGTGTGTCTTCGTTCATGGTTACGGTTTGAAGTTCAAAGCCTTCTGGTAACGGCAATCCAAAATTTTCAAAAATTTCTTGTACTCGCCCGATGGTAAAACGACTACCATAAATTGGCGCTGGGTACAGTGGCACAATGTGCGGTAAGCCGCCGATGTGGTCAAGGTGACCGTGGGTAATGATATACGCCCGTAGTTTGTGCTTGATTTGATCAAGGTAAGCCGTTTCGGCAATACCGTAATTGATACCTGGTAAATCGACGCTCAAGTCATTACCGCAATCGATAACAACCGCATCGTTTTTGTATTCAACAAGCATCATGTTTTTGGAACCTGCGCCGTCCATTCCGCCAAGTCCGATTACCCGCAGGCGCGGACTATCATCTATTTGATTGGCGCGTGGTCTGTCGGGTTTTTCATTTGGTGAATTAGTAGATAGTACCGAGTTAATCAGCCGTGTAGCGTCTTCGTTAACGCGCTTCTGGGCGCGTATTGCCGCGCCACGACTGGATTTCTTAAGTCCGTTACCGTTGTTATTTGGTTGGTTGTTTCGTTGACCTTGGCCTTGATTGTTTGGGCGTCGATTATTTTGCCCTTGAGGTCTTGGTCTGCCGCCGTTTGGCGAACTATTTGGTTTATTTTCCATATTTTATTTCCTTATTAGTTAATAATTATTTAATTTTCTTTAATATGTCAGGGATGCGCGCAAAATCACTTATTAATATTTGGCGCAAACTGCCGTTGTACAGAGCCGCTGCTGGGTGATACAAAGGCAAAAATGCTTGCCCTTGATGGTATTTGAGTTCCCCGTGTACTTTGCCTATCTGGTGTTCTGGCATAAAGCAATTCAGGCTGTGACGACCTAATGTTACCACAAGCTTGGGCTCAATCACCTCAATCTGCGACACCAAATAAGGCAAAAACTCTGCCTTTTCTTCTGGCAATGGATCACGGTTATTGGGCGGCCGATATTTTACAATGCTGGTAATAAAAACATCTGACCTATCTAGGTTGATAGAAGCGAGCATTTCGTTTAGAAATTTACCAGCAGCACCAATAAATGGTATTCCTAGCTCGTCTTCTTTCTTACCCGGAGCTTCGCCGACAAATATTACTTCGGCGTCCGGGTTTCCTTCTCCCATTACAATGTTCTTGGCTGTCTTAGCCAAATCTGGGCAGACATTATTTTTGATAATCTCTGCCCTAATCTGGTCGAGCTTAGCTTGCTTGTCTTCCACGAGTCTTTAATTCTTTCATGCCGTCTCTACTTAATCGGAAACCTGATAAAGTAAATAACAGAATAATAGAGCTAAGAAATATAAGGACGGCTAGTGTTCCTGCGCTAAGATTTAAAACTGGCCAACCTATTAAGATACCTGCTAGGATCCGCAAAAATAAAAGTCCAGCAAAAGCTAATTGCACAATCCCAAACACAGTCAATAAAACAATAGTAAGTGTGCTGAAATTTTGTAATTCCTTTTTTCTTATCCTAGCAAGCATACAGGCCTTTCTCTATTTCTTTGCTTCGCGAGCGGCTTGTTTCATTGATAGATTCAAGCGGCCTCTTTCGTCAACGGCAACTAGTTTAACAGTTACGAGGTCGCCTTCTTTGACGACATCCGTCACCTTTTCTACTCGGTCTTCGGATAGTTCAGATATGTGAACCAAGCCGTCTTTGCCCGGCATGATTTGCACGAATGCGCCAAAGTCTAAGACACTGACAACCGGTACGTTCTCGTAGATTGCACCGACTTCTGGATCATCAGTAATACCCTTGATCCATTTAATAGCCGCATCAATCTTGGCTTTATCAGGGCTAGCAATCATTACCGTTCCGTCGTCCTTGATATCAATCTCGGTGCCGGTTTCGGCGGTAATCTTCTGGATAACTTCACCGCCTTTGCCGATAACTTCGCGGATCTTGTCGGGATTAATCTGGATAGATTCAACTCGCGGAGCGTAAGGACTCATTTCTGTACGAGGTTCTTTGATAGTTTCTAGCATGTGCTTAAGGATATGGGCCCGGCCGTCTTTGCCCTGAGTTAGAGCCAGTTTGAGTACCTCAACCGGCAAGCCGTGGACTTTCATGTCCATCTGAAGCGCAGTGATACCTTCTGAAGTTCCAGTTACCTTAAAGTCCATGTCACCAGCAAAATCTTCGGCATCAGCGATGTCACTTAAGACATACGATTTATCACCGTCTACCATCAGACCCATGGCAATACCAGATACTGGGCGTTTTAGCGGTACGCCAGCATCCATCAACGCCAAACAGCTAGAACAGGTGGCGGCCATTGAGGTAGAACCATTCTGAGACATAATTTCGGTGACGCTTCTCATAGTGTATGGGAACTCAGCCTCGGTAGGTAAAACAGCTGTCAAAGCGCGCTCGGCTAGATAGCCGTGGCCAATTTCTCGGCGGCCTGGAGAGCCTAGGCGGCGGACTTCACCCACTGTATAGCCAGGAGCGTTGTAGTGGTGCAAGTAACGACGCTCACCTTCTTTTTCCATAGTATCTACCATCTGAGCGTAGCTGAGTGGCGCAAGCGTAACTATGTTCATGGCTTGAGTCATACCACGAGTGAACAGGCTGGAACCATGCACGCGCGGCAAAATCCCTACTTCTGAACTTAATAGCCTAATATCTGTAAGTTTACGGCCGTCTGGTCGGACAGATTCCTTAACGATGCCGTCGCGCACGTCTTTGTGCAGCGCCATAGTAAATGCTTCGTCGTATTCATCTTTAAGCTCGTTGTAAGCTTCTTCGCCGATTTCTGCAGCAAAGTGATCATGCAGAGCATCACGCAGAGTTTCTACTAGCTGGTGGCGCTCAGGATAATCCTTGCGTAAGTTCACGCCCATTTTGCCTAATGTCCAAGCATCTACACGAGATTGGATATCTGCATCTGGTTTGACCAGCTCGTATTCCATGGCTTTAACACCAACTTTTTTGACAAGCTCTTGCTGCAATTTGATTGCTGGTTGGAATGCTTTGAAGGCAAATTCCATGGCCGCTACAACTTCTTCTTCGGATACTTCATTAGCTCCGGCTTCTACCATCATAATGCCGTCCTTAGTACCAGCTACTACTAGATCAAGTTTGCCCTTATCTAGGTCTTCGGCGGACATGAAGGCTTCGAAACTGCCGTCTTCTTTCATGCCGACACGAAGTCCGGCTACCGGACCTTCAAATGGCGCACCGCTCAGCATAAATGCAGCCGACATTGCGATCATAGCAATCATATCGGGGCGGAAACTTGGATCTAAGCTTAATACCGAGGCTACACCTTGAGCTTCATTACGATAACCCTTGGGCCACAATGGGCGGATCGGTCGATCAATAAGACGACCAATTAGAATCGCATCGTCGCTAGGGCGGCCTTCGCGTTTGATAAAACGAGAACCAGAAATTTTGCCGGCAGCGTACATTTTTTCTTCATAATCAATAGATAGCGGAAAATAATCCATTCCCTTTATGCGGTTTTTGCCAACCATAGCCGTACCTAAAACAACTGTGTCGCCATAGGTAGCTAGCACGCTGGCAGAAGTCCTAAAGCCAACACGGTTGACTTCTAAACTTAGTGTTTTGCCACATAGTTCTGTTTCTACTTTAATGATTTTTTTATTTAGTGGGTTGATTGTACTCATGTTGTTTGAGTTACTCCTTTTAGGATAATGGTAACGGGGTTCAGATATATGCCCGGAAATGCTTGTGCTTGGCTATATAGCTGTGCTCCATCACCAATACCCTTAATTACTTACTGTATGTGCATTTCGTCGTGAGCGCGATTATTCACGCTCTCTGGAACTGCGCAATTAAGCTATTTACGAAGGCCGAGTTTTTTGACAGTGCTCAAGTACAAGGCAGTATCTTTGTCTGCAACGTATTTGAGTAATTTCTTTCGTTGGCCGACCATTTGCAACAAGCCGCGGCGGGCTGCGTGATCTTTCTTATTGACCTTGAGATGTCCTGTCAATTCGGTGATACGAGCTGTCAAAATACCAACCTGAACAACTGGCGAACCAGTGTCATTTTTGGCAGTTTGCATGTTTGCAATCACCGTCTGTTTGTTCTCACTACTAATCATGTGGACACAATTGTATCAGATGACAACCCTTTACGCAAGGGGTTCTGGTATCATAAAATTATTCAACCGGAGACGGCACTGGAGTAACGACTAATTCGTCTCCAATTGCACTGATTGTAAAGGAGTTCTTAACATCGTATTGCCCTACCGATGTTCGCCTAAGCTGGCTCAAAAAAGCCCCTGTGCCAAGCTTTTCACCAATATCACGGGCCAGACTTCGTATATAGGTGCCGGAACTTACCGCAACGGTAAAATTAACCGTCGGGTAAGAATACTTGATGTCTGATATTTGATAAATGCTTATGGTACGCGGCTCAATAACTACTTGTTTGCCAGCCCGAGCTAATTTGTAAGCACGTTGACCATCTACTTTGATTGCGCTAAATGCTGGCGGCAGCTGTTTTTGCTCGCCAACAAATGTATTCAAAACTGCTTGCACCTCATTAAGTGATGGGATTTTGTCGCTAATTTTGGTTTTATCACCCTCATTGTCATCTGTTGTGCTGTTAAAGCCTAATGTTAATTCGGCTTCATAAACTTTGTCGAGTTTGCTGAATTCCTGAGCACGTTTAGTGTAAGTTCCGCAAACGAGTACCAACAGTCCAGTAGCCAGCGGATCTAGCGTACCTGTATGGCCGACTTTTGGCTTTTTCAACCCAGTTTCACGCTTCAGTTGGCCGCGGACTTTGGCGACCACGTCAAAACTTGTCCAGCCTTTTGGCTTATCAATTAGTACAATTCCATCCATATCGGGACAGTATACCCTACATCGGTAGCGGTGGCGGCAAAGGTGGTGGTGCCTGAGAATCAGCATTAATAG
This sequence comes from bacterium, assembly GCA_030855585.1. Classification (GTDB taxonomy): domain Bacteria; phylum Patescibacteriota; class Saccharimonadia; order Saccharimonadales; family JACDBH01; genus JALYQY01. The sequence goes on from JALYQY010000048.1 coordinate 15,761, forward strand.
CTACATTCGGCTGTACTTCTGGCAAAATCAACGAACTGTCAATTTGCGGAAGATTGCCTGCCTGTGGTGTTTCTTGGGGTAGTTCTGGTTCAAAAGGCTGGGCGTTAAGGTCTACTCTTGGCTGCGGCCTATTAGGATCAAACCCAGCCTGCCCAATAGCACTATCTACAGCGCTGCGGGCAGAGTCTATGTTTTCTACAGGTTTAGTCGTACTAGCGACTGACTCCTGATTAATGGATTCTTCTAGGGCTTGAATCGTATCAGCTGAAACTATTGGAGCTGCAGTTGTGGGAGATTCCACTAATGCAGATGCGGATTTCTTGGTGTTTTTTGAGTCATCGGGTGACTTAGGTGGTGAAATCACCTTATTATGTTTCGGATTCATAGGACGCTGCTGCTTAATAAAATTTCCATCGTCATCTATTGCTATCTGCTCTGTGCCGGCCGCTGTTGGGATATCTTCAGCTGCTTCAGTACTAATCTCTGGCAAAATAGAACGTCCAGCAACCGAAGGTGGTACTAAGGCAGGTTCAGCTGCCTCTGGTGTAGGTACTTGCTCCTGGATAGGTGCGTCAGATTGAACTTGATTAACCTCTGCCGGCTGTTCTTCCTCGTGGTTGATCGCCAGTGCTCCGTCATCTGTAGGAGCTTCTGCCGATGCTTCGGGCTGTTTTTGATCTTGAACACCTTCGGCTTCAGCCTGCTGCAACGGTACAGAAACAGTTTTTTGTAACTCATTGGCAATTAGCTGCTGATTTGCGCCAGCCGCCATAAGTTGTGCAGACATTGTCATAACTTTAGGACTAGTTTTTGGATTCGAAAAACGATCCGTTTCGGCCACGATACCTGTTAAAAATGCCGTCGCTATCTGCGCATCAATTAATCCGGCCTGCAAAGCTTCACTGATACTTACAAGCATCTCGCTTAAGCCGCTGGCTGCTGGTTCTTGCCAATTAATATTGCCTACAGTAGATTGTGCTTCGCCGTGCGTAACTGCTATCACTGTCGCATCGTGCAATATTCGGCCATGAGCTGTAATTGCCTGGTCCAAGTCTTCTTGCTGGGTAACCCCTAGGGCCAGCACAACATCCACATTTATCTCGCCTTGTGTAAATTCCAAGTCTTTTTCGGTTATTGATGTCCTGTATGGGGTAATAAATATCTTGACGACGTTTTCTTCTACCTTATAACGCAGTTTGTCAGCTTTGCTTTTATCGAGTGAAATAATAAAATCGCGTAATGAATCA
>JALYQY010000056.1 GCA_030855585.1 bacterium
TCTCGTTATTAACTGCATGGTCTATAAGACGGTGGTATATAAATAGACGCCAACGTCATTTTCATGGATTTTAAGCATATTGCCCAAACTAAATTTTATAGTTATATCATTAGGCTTAATCGGTTTGCTATAATTAGACAGTGATATTATTGGATAGGGTAAGCAAGGCATATAGCAAAAAAGGTTCCGTCGCATTAGAGCGGGTTAGCTTGCATATTGAACCTAAAGAATTCGTTATCATTGTTGGCGCGAGTGGCGCAGGCAAGTCAACCTTACTCAAGCTACTTACTCGTGAAGAAAAACCAACCTCAGGCAAAATCATTATAGGAGGCATTGATTACGAAACGCTTCGTGATCGAGATGTACCAAAACTGCGCCGACGTATAGGGGTAGTGTTCCAGGATTTTAAATTGCTCCCAAATAAAACAGTTTATGAAAATGTTGCCTTTGCCCTGGAGATTATTGGTATTAGTACAAAAGAAATCAAGCACACGGTACCTCGAGTATTAGACATAGTCGGTTTAAAGGGCAAGGAACAGAGTATGCCTATGGAGCTTTCTGGCGGTGAACGTCAACGAGTAGCAATTGCCAGGGCGATTGTGCGCCAACCAAAAATTTTGATTGCTGATGAACCGACTGGTAACCTTGACCCTAAGCATGCTTGGGATGTTATTAGGGTACTTGAAAAAATAAATCGTTACGGTACAACCGTGCTACTAACAACTCACAATATGGATATTGTAAACAAATTAAAGCGTCGGGTAGTGACTATTTCTGACGGTAAAATTGTTTCTGATCGGGCAGGTGGGGAGTATAGATTGTAATGCACGGTCGCAAGCATATTATGGTCGGTCGGGTGTTTTTAACAGGATTTAAAAATTTTGTAAGAAATGCCTGGCTAAGTATTGCAGCAATGGCGGTGATGGTTGTTACTCTTAGCATTGTTTTGTTTTCTTTTATCGCTAACGCTACTTTTTCGCATACAATTCAAGAAATTCGCGACCGAATTGATGTATCGGTTTATTTGAAGGACAGTGTTAACGCTGAACAACGCCAAGAACTGACAACCAGAATATCGGCATTAGAGAATGTAAGAGCAATTGAATACGTATCAAAAGATAAAGCATTGGAAGAGTTTATTCAGCAAAACAGTGATGATGTCGATTTACAATTGTCTGTATCTCAAACCGACAATCCACTTCCAGCTAGTCTGCGTATAAAATTATTTAACCCTGACTTGATCGATAATCTAAAGGGATTTTTGGATCAGCCTGATATCATGGCTTTGCAATCTGATGAGACATCATATGAAGGAGACCGTAAAGAAGCTATAGACAATATTGCTAAGGCCACGACTTTCATACAACGCGCCGGAATCGCCGGAGTTGTACTATTTGCTGCTATATCGGTGTTAATAATTTTTAATACAATCCAGATGGCAATATTTAACCGCCGTGATGAGCTTAGTATTATGCGCTTATTAGGTGCAAGCCGTTGGTATATTCGTGGGCCGTTTTTGGTCGAGAGCATGATGATCGGCGTATTCTCTGCGCTTATTGCACTTGGCATATCTAAGGCAATATTTTATATTGCATCCGGCACCCTAGGCGCAAGTACTTTCGGCTTGCTAGACGTGGCATATTCTGGTACATTCTTTAATGACAATTTCTGGCTCATTTTAGCCACGGTGCTCGGTATGGGCATTATTATCGGTATTAGTTCATCATTTGTTGCAACACAGCGATATTTGCGGTTGCGCAGCATGAAATAAACTACTCATTAATTAATAAACAGTTATCTTTAGCGGGGTTAGAATACGTACGCTTTCCGTAAAAATGGCGCAAATTTTACTACGATTAACTTGAAAAAAACTTGTGCTTATGATACAAATAGAGAGTACTATAAAACATAAACAACATGCAAAAAACATTCAATAGCCAAATATCCATTAAGCGCCGCTTGGTTTTACTGTCTAGTGTATTGATGATAGCAGTTAGTACTTTAGCTGGCGTACGTTATGTTGAAGCCCAAAGTCTACAAGATCAAATAAATGACCTTACTCGTAAAAATAATCAAACCGAAGACCAGGTTGAAGATCTTAAGTTGGAAGCAGCCAGTTATCAGGATGCAATTAATCAGCTGCAAGCAAGAATAAACGCTTACCAGCTCGAAATTAATAAGCGTGAAGCTCAAAGTAAAAAAATCCAGAAACAAATTGCTGAAAAAGAAGCCGAACTAAAAAAACAAAAATTGTTGCTTGGCAAGAACATCAAAGCTATGTATCTAGAAGGTGACATAACGACTATTGAGATGCTAGCAACCAGTAAGTCATTGACCGAATATTTTGACAAGCAACAATACCGCAGTGTCGTTAAAGACAAAATTAAAGATACTCTAGATAAGGTGACTGTGCTTAAAGCCGAGCTGCAGACCAAAAAAGCTGAGGTAGAAAAGATTATCAAGCAGCAAGAGCAACTTCGAACCGCTACTAATATCCAAAGGGGCGAGCAAGCAAGGTTGCTTAATATGAATAAATCGCAACAAGCAGCATTTAGCTCGCAAATGAAGTCTAATCAGAAAAAAATCAATGAGCTAAAGCGTCAGCAAGCTATCGAAAATGCTCGTTTATTTGGTGGCAACGGTGGACAGCTCGGTGGAGGTGGGTACCCTTGGGGCTACGCTCGTTGCATACATGACAATTCGCTAGAGGGCTGGTGCTATAACTACGACTGGGGTGTGAACGGTAACCCATGGAACTGGAGTACTGGTGGTTATGGATATAGAAACTGTACCGACTGGGTGGCTTACAGAGTCAGAGTGGCAGGCGGCAATGTACCCGGTGGACTGGGTAACGCAAAATTATGGGACGACCGAGCGCCAGGTTATGGCTTTACGGTTAGCTCGACGCCGAGGGTTGGTGCCGGAGCAGTTAGCAACAATGGTTATTATGGTCACGTTATGTACGTAGAAGCTGTTAATGGCGACGGATCAATTGTAGTAAGCGATTATAATCGGGCAGGTACCGGCAAATATGATATGAATGTTTTATCTGCTGGCACGGCGTCAAACTTGCGATACGTTTATTTTTAGGACTTATATATTCAGCGATTATTCAGTAGCTCTCGTGGTACAATAACTGATAACTAATCAGGGTTATCATACGTGCAAAATACAGAGGGAAGCGAAGTGGCCGTTACTAGGCCGGTCAAAAAAAAGTCATCACTAAAAAAATGGCTTGGGTTAATCGTAGCCGCAATTTTGATATTCAATTTTGGTTGGTTTTTAGGCAGTGGACGCATACAAGTTAAAAATTATAACTCTGTTAGCAGCAATAATAATTTGCCGGCTAAGCTTGATCTTTCTAGCGTCGATACAATTTATCAATCTTTGAGACAAAACTATGACGGTGAATTAAATGAAGAACAGCTCCTAGAAGGCATTAAAAGTGGCCTGGCTAAAGCTGCAGGCGACCCTTACACCGAATATTTTAATCCTGAGACGGCAGCAGAGTTTGAGAACGGCATAGATGGGATTTTCGAAGGCATTGGAGCTCAATTAGGTAAAGATGCAGACGGTAATATTATCGTTATTTCACCAATTGCTGGTTATCCGGCAGAGAAGGCCGGCCTAAAGGCCAAAGACATAATCGCTCAAATTGATAATGAGTCGGCGTTTGATCTAACAATTTCCGAAGCTGTTGATAAAATTCGCGGCAAAAAAGGCACTAGTGTTAAATTGTCGATTGTTCGTGGTGATGAAGTCTTAGAAAAAAATATTGTCAGAGAGACAATCGACATACCAAGTGTAGAATCAGAGATAAAAGACGGTATTGGTATCATGACAATATCAAGGTTCGGCGATGATACAGTGGCTTTAGCACGGGCTGCTGCTCAAGATTTTAAAAGTAAAAATGTTAAAGGTGTAGTACTTGATTTACGTGGTAATCCTGGTGGCTATTTAGAAGGTGCCGTAGATGTCTCGAGTCTGTGGCTAAGCCGAGGCAAAACTGTTTTGACTGAACGAAGAGACAATGTGGTAATAGATACTTTGGAAGCTTCTGGTAATGCGCCGTTGGAAGGGATTAAAACAGTGGTGCTTATTGACGAGGGCAGTGCAAGCGCTTCAGAAATCGTGGCCGGAGCCTTACGCGATAACAATGCAGCTACTATTGTCGGTCAAAAATCGTTTGGCAAAGGTTCTGTACAGCAGCCTATAGATTTGGGGGATGGTGGTTTGTTGAAAGTCACGATTGCTCGCTGGTATACACCTGCCGGAAAAAATATCGACAAAGAAGGTATTACACCAGGCCAAGTTGTTGCACGAAGCAGCGAAGATATCACTGCAGAACGTGATCCCCAACTTGATGCTGCACTAGCAAAACTAAAGTAAACATTATATTGGCTTAGATTTTTTGAAAGCTTGTGTTAGCATAAGTTATAACAAGCTAAGGGAGAGAAAAGGCAGCGTGGCAAAAGCGACTAAGTATGTATTTGTAACAGGAGGCGTATTATCTGGCTTAGGCAAAGGCATTACAGCAGCCTCAATTGGTAACCTCCTAAAAGCCCGTGGCCTATCTGTAAACATCCAAAAATGTGACCCATATCTAAACGTTGATGCTGGTACACTAAACCCGCGAGAACATGGGGAATGTTTTGTTACTCTTGACGGCGCAGAAACAGATTTGGATCTGGGCCATTATGAAAGATTTTTAGACGAAGAACTTACCAAAAGTTCCAGCCTTATGAGTGGCAGGGTACTTCTCAAGGTCATCCAAGACGAACGAGCTGGCAAATATGAGGGCGAAGATGTCCAGATCATTCCACATCTTACTGGCGCAATACAAGATTATATACAAGAAGCTGGTGAAGGCCATGATGTTCACATTGTTGAGATTGGCGGTACAGTTGGTGATTATGAATCATTGAGCTTTATCGAAGCGATACGTGAATTCAGTATGCGTGTCGGAAAACAGAACTGCTTATATGTGCATGTTGTTTATATGCCTTATTTAGGCGCTAGCCAAGAGTTCAAGACTAAACCTGCTCAAAATTCAGTACGAGACCTTAGGGGCTTGGGTATCAGTCCAGATATTCTAGTAGCGCGTAGCGAAAACCCGGCTCAAGATACTGTAAAAAACAAATTAAGTCTGTTCTCTGGAGTTCCCAAAGAAGCTATCGCATTATTGCCTAATGCCAAAACAATTTACGAAGTTCCACTTACCCTAGAGGATACCGGGATTGCTGATGTAATCGCAAAAATACTTGACCTAAAAGTAACCAAACCACATTTAAAAGAGTGGCGAGAAGTAGTTAAAAGAGCAACTACTCAAAACAAGCGTACGGTTAAGGTTGGCGTAGTCGCCAAATATATGGATAATCAAGATACCTACATGTCGGTTTTTGAAGCGCTACGTTCCGCGGCTTGGTGGAACGATGTAAATATAAAGATTGATTGGATTGACGCAGAAAAATTAGAGGAGGAATCTAATTTTGACAGTACTTTTAAGGCTGTTGACGGAATCGTTGTGCCTGGTGGATTTGGCACAAGAGGTCTAGAAGGCAAGATAATAGCCGCTAGGTATGCTTTAAAACATAAAGTTCCTTATCTGGGGTTATGCCTAGGCATGCAAATGGCAGTAGTTGCTGCAGCTCGTGAATACGGTCTAGTAACGGCTTCATCTAAAGAGCTTGATCCTAAAGCCAAAGATTTGGTTATAACTACAATGGATGGTCAAGAAGGCATGGAAAACACTGGTGGCACGATGCGACTAGGTGATTACGATTGTTTGTTAACCAAGGGTAGCTTGGCTGAAAAAGCTTATAACGCAACCAAAATTGTCGAGCGCCACAGACACAGGTACGAAGCTAATAACAGCTATGTCGATCAGTACGAATCTTGGGGTATTAAAGCAACTGGTAGAAACCCCAAAACGAATCTAGTAGAGATTATTGAAGCCACTAATCATCCATTTTTTATGGCAAGTCAGTTTCATCCAGAGTTTAAATCTAGGCCTAATCGACCGCACCCAATGTTTAATGGTTTTGTCGCTAGTTTGTAATAAATCTTAACTAGTGTTGCGTTAGATAGGCAGTTTGCGATAGCATTAGGGGTATGGATGAAACCAAACCTACTGGCGTTCGCAAAAAAATACTTTTAGTTGAAGATGACGACGGTCTGGCACAAGTATATTCAGTTCGTTTGGATGTAGAAGGTTTTGAAGTTAGGCGAGTACCTAACGGCGAAGATGCTTTATCGGCTGCCCAAGAATTTATGCCTGACCTTATCTTGCTTGATGTAATGATGCCCAAAGTTAGCGGCTTTGATGTGCTTGAAATATTCCGAAATACGCCAGAAATGGCAAATATAAAAATTGTGATGCTTACAGCACTTAGCCAAGAAGCCGATCGTAAAAAAGCCGAAGAGATGGGTGTAGATGATTATTTGGTCAAATCCCAAGTAGTTATTGCCGATGTTATAGAGCGTATCAAACTCCAAGTCGGCGCCTAAAGTCTAGTTCCTCAAGACATCAGGCATCATTGACAAAATTCATATAGTGTGGTAATATGAAGTTTAAGTACATCTATGAAAACACAATTACCATCTTCAGAAATAGGGACAGGATTTGGACCTGACTTGGGTATGGTGGCGCCTAACAATCAAGCTGATGCGAATATCAATCGTGAACAGGCTCAAAACCCCTTAGATGAGCTCGATTCGATTTTAAGAATAGAAGCTGGACTGCCGAGAGACAGAATATTAGGAGAGGTGCGTATTGTTAATCTTTCTCGAGCGCTCGAACAGTTGGGAGTTCTAAGTGCAGAACCAGGCGAAGATGAGAGTTTGGCTATGCGTGAGAGCGCAGCCAAAATAGTTGGAGCAGGCTTGACTCTTGAGCATTTGGCAAACCAAGATATAAATCCATTTGTACCCATCGGTTTGTTGCTTAAAGAGTTTGAGGATGAAAAGGGAGTAAAAACAGTGCTCGCATGGAAAGATGATCTGCGTGACCGCAGTTTGTCAATTAAGCCTGATGCAATTATTGCGGGTGATAGCGATTTTAGTTCTTGGGCAGGTGGAATCCATAGAAAATCTTTTCTCACTGCTGACGGTAGGCAACAGGTGGCTACGTCTTTCCAGGCTATAGAAGCGTATGCTTCTCAGGACGAGATGCAGTTGCCAGAGCTAGAGCCCTATGCACTAAATATGTTTATTTCAAATGAAGGGGTAGTATTTGGTGTTAGGCACAACAGTCACAGGGTTGCGATTGCGAAACTCCGAGGCGAGCCTGTACGATTCACTTCTATGGTAGTGTACGATGCTCGAAAAAATACAGAGGCGATAAAAAACCCCTATGATAAAATATTTGATCCTGAAAATCACGATTTAATTCCACTTAAAGTAGAAGCAATAAATCTGGATGAGAGGCAAAAAGAGCTATTCGCCCCTTATAAAGAAGAAGAATTGCCTGACAGCACGGTCGAAGTATATAGCAGATTATTTGATAAGGAGTTCGTAGATAGTCGCTATGTCGAAGGTGCTGCAGTTCGTCCTAGTAAGAGCTGTCGTGTACCGACCGCCGAATCATTATCTGCAGCGCTTAATGTCATTTCAGGGCCAATTGATCCACGCATAAAAGAACTAGTTGTAGGTGGTGCTGAAGAATTAAGAGACACAGTTAGAAATAACGGAGAAGTAAGAGAAGCGTTAGCTGGTTATTTATTAGCAAAGATTGGTAAAGTCCCTCACATGCCTCATCGGGTCACATTCAATGAGCCAAAATCACCAAATGTACCAGGGTACGCAACCTATAAGATTCCTGGTCAAGAGTATGCGGTGTTGCTTGCATTATCCATGCTAGATGGAAGTTTCCAGGGTGATGGTGCAGATACGATACTTATGCACGGTAAAACTGCAGAACAAGGTCAGCATAGATTCGCTGCAAGATTATTATTGAGTCGATAACTTAAAATAACCGACATTTCGCCGGTTATTTTAAGTTATTAAGCAAAGCTTATTGTACGGTGACTTCTGTGCGCCAGACCGTTTTGCCGGTAAATGTCTTGATTTTGCGCTTGCCGTAGGTAACGATTCCATCGCGGTCGGCATGGATAGTGTAATTACGGGCAAGTTTGGTACCTACGCCAGCTCTTTTAGTTAGGCCAACTTGACGGACGATAACTTGACCAAGCTTTACTTTTTCGCCGCCAAATAACTTAACTCCCAGGCGTTGGCCAGGGTTGTTGTGGATATTTTTGCTGGTTCCTCCAGCTTTGACATGTGACATGGGGCGATTTCCTTATTTTCTTTCTAAAATCACGAGTTCGCGGGCAACGATTTGGTCTGGACGATGATAAATCAACTCCTCATTGCTTGCGAACACAAAACTCTTGCGAGTATAGCCTAATTTGTCTAATAAATCAAGAGTTTTAAGGTGTAAAAAGCCATATTTTGTATTCCAGGCTGGTACGGCTAGACAAAGTCTTGTGCCGCTTTTGGCTTGCGTTGCTATATTTTTCAAAAATTTCTCATGGATTTCGTCACATTCCTGTCTGATTTGGTCTAATATATATCGCTCGGGCAGGGAAGACAGTGGTTTGCCTAAGAAAGTTTCGCAGGCCACAGAATCAAAATGTTTCCAGGAGTGCTTTGTTGCATCACCTTGTTCGGTGTTCCATAGTTTTATTTTGAACATCCAGTCTAAATTTTTGTCTGAATACTCAACCATGCGGGGTTCTAAATCGCTGCCATAAGCTCGGTAGCCCATTAGGAGTGCTTCTTGCAACACAACTCCAGTGCCGCAAAAAGGATCGAGTAGGGTAGCGTCATTATCTGGATTTGCTAGGTTTATTAAAATTTGTGCTAGTTTTGGTGGTAGCATGCCAACACGAGCGTCGCGCATCGGTCGGTTCTGGTCGCGACTTGCGTAAGCTTCGATGTCTTGCTCGATTATTGTTTGGGCTAGTACAGTCTTGTCGTCAAAACGTGCAAGTACTAACTCCCAGCCGTTAAGTCCTGTAAGTTTGTTATGAATTACCTGAGCACTATTAAGAGCGGCTGATTTATTCGGTATAAACCTAACACTTTTGCCCATTTCTTTGATGACTTTTTTAAGCTTCAAGCTAGTGGTATGAAGATGGTCTGGACTAACGCTGAGGCCATAGGTACTTATCCCAAGCCTAAGTTTGCCCTCAGGCTGTTGCTCAAGGTGCTTAGGGATTGTATGGACAAGATATTTTTCAATTGATGGCCAATCGGTTTTTTCTAAAATAGTTAGTACTTTAGCGAGCTTGATACTGCCGCCCAGTCGACTAAAGGCAACATCTTCATGATCAATATTAAGTAAAGCGCCGCCACGGCCAATAACAGTCATATTTTCGGCACCGTACAGGCTTTCTAACTCGGCAAGTCCAAGTTCTGGCTGCCGCCCAAGAATTAACAATGATTTCATATTGATAAAGTATACAGGTTTTGAATTGGTATAATTATATGCCAAGGATAAATATGTACAAAAACTTAAGTTTTTTTATTCTTAAAATTAGGGCTTACACCAGGCTAAGTTATATAATTAGGTAGTATTTATGGCAAAACCTTTAGTAAAAGACTTTAAATTCTGGCTAAATATATTCACTCTTGCTGCATTGGCTTTCTTAGTGGTCATTACTTGGGATCAAATTACAGAGGCTTTTAGTAGGCTGCAAGACTTAAATGGCTGGGCTCTATTATTGATGTTGCCGCTACAGTTG
>JALYQY010000058.1 GCA_030855585.1 bacterium
CCTGGGCGTATGGAAACTGCCATTATTGGCCACAAAAAAATTATTATGGACGGTGCTCATAACCAGCAAAAAATGCAGTCATTTGTTAAAAGTTTTGCTAAAAAATATCCTAATACCAAAGTGCCGATACTTATAAGCTTAAAAACCGGCAAAGAATTTATGGCTGTTTTGCCAATATTAAAACCAATTGCTAAGACTTTAATTATTACCGAGTTTACCAGCTCTCAGGATTTGCCGTCTGTGGCGTTGGATGCAAATAAACTTGCGTCTGCTGCCAAGCAAGTGGGATTTGAGGAAGTCTTAGTAGAAAAAGAATCTTTAAAAGCATTTGATATATTGTTGAATGTAACCACGAGCAGTGCAATAATTACAGGGTCGTTTTATTTATTAGCCGAACTACGTAAAAATCATATAGAGTTAAGCCATGTCTAAAATCAGGATGATTGCAGCAATTGATATTAGGCGGGGACTTGCGCGCAAAAATATAATCCCGTGGAAATTGCCAGCAGACACTAAGTATTACCAAGACATGACTATGGGTAATTCTGTGGTCTTGGGCAAAAATACCTACTTTGCTATCGGACCTTCAATACTTGCAAAGCGTTATTCGCATATTTATGTAGTAGCCCATGAGCAGATTGAAGTCGAAAACGGTGAAGTAATTTCTGATATTTCTAAACTGGCCAATGACATAGCGGAAGATTTATGGGTACTTGGTGGTGGTAGTGTATATCAACAGTTTTTGCCCTATGCTGATGAATTATATTTGACCCAAGTGTCGGGTGACTATAATTGTGATGTATTTTTTCCGGACTTTGAGGATACGTTTGAACTAGCCACAAAATCAGCCGAGATGAATCATAACGGAATAGATTTTCGATTCGAAAAATGGATCAGTCTAGGATAACAGTTGCTAGGCCTAAGAATACCAAGAAGCCAAGTACGTCTGTTGCGGTAGTGATGAAAATTGTCGCCGAAGCAGCCGGGTCTTTGCCCAGCTTGGACATAATAAGCGGAACCAAAGTTCCAAAAAAGCCAGCAACAATCATATTAACGACCATTGCCATGCCTAGGATTACAGCAATTTTTACGTCTTTGTTTACGAGCAAAACTACGCCGGCGACCAAAACTCCATTGATAAGACCGTTTACCAAGGCTGCACCGACTTCGTTACGCAAAGTCCGCCATGATGTTTTGAGCTCTATCTGTTTAAGCGCTATACCGCGCACCAGCACGGCTAAAGTCTGAGTAGCTGCATTTCCACCCATTCCGGCGACTATCGGCATATAAACCGCCAGTAATACGTATGCTGACAACGTTTTCTCGAATCTGCTCACTACAAATGATGCCAAAAATGCTGTACCAAGGTTGATTATCAGCCATTGGTAGCGGTTTTTAACTTTAAATCGGGCAGAATCTGAAACACTTTCTTCTTCGTGAATACCGGCAAAATCATACAGGGTCGAAGCCTCTGATTCTTGCATGAGTTTCAAGATATCATCAGAGTAAATAATTCCCAGTACGTGTCCTGCGTCATTTAGCACCGCTACTTTGGCATGGGGATGCGATGTAAACATATCCAAAACTTCATCACGGCTGGCGGCATATGAAATGGAAGGGATTCGTTTGACATATTTTTCTATTCGTTCTGATTTGCGGGCAAAACCTAGTTCATGTCCGGGTAAAAAACCTGCTAACTTGGTGGTGTCTTTTAGTGCCAAAATTACGGGCGGCCGGCCAGTCCGTTTTTCGTGCTGTTTGAACTTTTTGGCTACAGTTGCCACGTTGTCATCCACGCTGACCTGTACGTAATCTAGCGTCATAAGCCCGGCGGCAGTTTCGGCATCAAACTCTAGAAGTGTAGATATAGAATCATTTAGCTCCTGACTGAGTAGTAGGAGTACTTTTTCGCGCTTTTTCTTAGATAAAATCTGCAACAAATCGGTTGCTTCATCTGGGTCAACGGCTTGCAGTAGTTCGGCTACGTCATCTTCTGGGACGTGCATCAAAATATCGCGCTTCACTGATCGAGTTAGTGAATTAAGCATGTCGATACGCTTTTCTAAAGGTAAGCCTAAGAATAACTCAATTCGTTTATCTTTGCGGAACAATATATCGGCAAGAATCATTGGATTCATGGCCGTATTTAAAGATGCCGGCATTTTAATATCCGGCATCTTGATATCTATATCGGTAATTTCTTTTATTTCTGGGATTTTCATGACGCTTTTATCGATTCTATAGCGTTAATGTTTAATCCAAGTATAGCAAGGGTTGTGCATAAGACGAAAGATAAGGGTGCTAATGGATTCTTTTTCATTATGTTAAGAACCAATCCACTTCTTGCAACCAAGAAGCAAGTTGCTACTTTTGCACCGGCAAAAGTAGCCAAAAACTCCTGGACCGAATTACTTCGTGGGCAGCAACTCTTCAAAACCAACAATAGCGAGCACAACTCACCATTTTCTCTCTATTTTATTAGCAGAAAATGGTTTTAGACACGTGCTCGCTTTTAATTGTTGTTTTGACGTTGCTCCGCCTGGGAAGTAATTCATGCCCAGACCTAATAAGACCATGGATGCGGCCAGTAGGGCCGCGAATATTAATAGTGCCACTGACAGGGTCAGCGGCTTCTGATTAAGTCCAGGCTTTTAGAAAACAGATTTTGGGCGGGGCGGCTGGCTAGTCGAGGGTTGTGAGGATGTTTGCAGAATAGAACAAGCATGTCTTGTTCTATTCAAGTTCCACAGCAACCGATTAGTCAGACGGCCCGGTCAAAGTATTGTTTTATAAACTGCCTGTCGGTTTTTATCCAACCTTTTTGACGATACAAAAAGGTTGGGCGACCACGGCTTTAGACGTGGTTGAAATAGCTTTAGAGTTTTTGGCTGTCTCTTGTCGACACAAGAAAGTAGCAAGTTGCTTCTTGGCTACAAGAAGGTATCTAAAGAGGGTGCTTATTTGCCGCCAACATCAGATGTATCAAAATTTACGTTCGAAACGTATTTGCTCCAGTTTGCAACTTGAGCACTAGATAAATTCTTAGCTTTGTCTACCACAGAGGCAAGATCAGATTTTTTGATTTCTACGCTCTGACCGATATTAAGTTCTGGCGCGCCTGCATTTTGAGTTAGGACTGTTTCTGCGTACACTACGGCTGCCTCGCTCAAATCGCTATTATTGTCTTGACTGTACTGTTGCACGGCTTTGCGAGCCATTTCTGTAAATGAATCACCGCTTTGTGCTGTGTATGTAACTGAGTCACTAGACTGCTCGTCTTTGTCCTCGCTAGTCTCGGATTTTTCCTCATCTTTATTTTCTTCTTGTTGTTCGCTTTGTTGATCGTCATTATTGGCTGTTTGATCGGAGTTATCCTTAGCTTGTAGCCAAGTAATCCCCAAAATCGCGGCAATAATCACTGCGCTAACAGTAATTCTGGTTAAATTTTTATTCACTTTTTTCTGTACCCTCTCTCGCCCACTGCTTTATATAGCTAATGCTTGCTATTGTACAAGTACTTATGGTTAAAGAAAAGTGTATTTTAAGCAATAATGTTCTTTAGGCTATACACAGGAGTGATTGTGGTCAAGATTATTCTTGACGTACTGAGTTAGCGAGATGAATCCACCTGGGGTAAGTGGAGCGACACCACAATTCTTTTGAGCATTTTTAAGAGTAGCACCGCTTGGTCGCCAGTTTGCTAAATTATTTAAGCTGCTTGAACTACTAATATAATTGCCGGTTATCTCTCCCCACTGGTAAGCGGTAGAATACAAACCTACCTCGGCTTCTTTGTTTTTATAATAATCAGCCCAGCCCTCTAAGGCTGCGACATTCTTACGCAAAGAACTTTCGGAACCAGACTGCCAGGTGTTCATTGTCTCGACATCGAGCCACCAGGTGTAATCGGCTGTTGCTGTACTTGCCAGTCCTGCTTCAGTGGCTTTTAATTTAAAATACTTCTCTGCGTCTATGGCGCGGTTCCAGCCGTATAGCCAAGAGCATGAGAGGCTGTTTGAGCCGTCGCAAGTATTGCCGTAACGATTTAGTGGTTCTGTATTGTTATTATCGATATTGTTTGTTGGCCAGGTCGAGACTAGATTTATAACTTCACCAGGATTTGCAGTGTTAACGTATACCTGAACTTTTGGCTGGTTAGCAAGCCCTGATGCGGTTTTGGCCCATGCCAGCTGAGAAGCTAAGCAATCGTTATCAGACGCAGCATTGCCGCCGTTAATACCTACCACCGCAAAAGCGTGGTTGGTTGGAAGAGTTCTACCACATTGAGGATAAGATACGTCATAACCAATTAATGATGTGGTACCTCCACCGCTTGGCTTTGTGGGCCGTGCAGCAAATACGGAATGAGGCAGGGCTACAAATAATAGTAATAAAGCTGATGATAATGTAATAAGTCTTTTCATTAGTTAATTATATCAGTCTCAGCTATTAAGAACTTAATTTGGTTTAATATTGATATGCCCAAGATATTGCTAAAACAGAGGTAAAATGCTAAAATCCTGTTTGTAAAAGTCTTCATACAAATTCGCGAGGAGGCGGCTTGTTTGTCTTAACAAGTTTTTCAAACCAAGCAGCTTGCCTGCTGTTTGGAAAACTTAGAGGAGAAACATAGCACCAAGTCGAAGCTTTTGACGCATTAGCGGCAAAACGAGGCAGGTGCGTAAGTTTTGACGAGGGCCAGTAGCTCAGCTGGTTAGAGCACCTGCCTCTTAAGCAGGGTGTCCGGGGTTCAAGTCCCCGCTGGCCCTCCACGATAGAACTCCACCTTGTGTGGAGTTTTTTCGTGGAGTATCGTGACTTGATCTCGGGCACGCCAAAGGGGTGTCCGTGGGCATTAACTGCCAGTGGCAGTTAATGTTTTCCATGCTTGGCCGAGCAAATGCTTCAGCTCTTTGCGAGCATTAAGACATGCAAGTCCCCGCTGGCCCTCCAAGCATAAGCACTATAAAAGTCTTCTCAATAGAGAGGTCTTTTTGTTTGATATAGTAAATTCATGAAACTTTACCTTTCATCCTATTTCCTTGGCAATCATCCCGAAGAATTAGCGAAACTAGTTGGCTCCAATAAAAAGGTTGGGATTGTTATGAATGCAGCAGATATTTATGGCAATGAGAAACACCCAACATATCTTGCAAACGAAACAGAAAAAATGAAAACTATCGGTCTTGATGCCGAAGAATTAGACTTGCGAAATTATTTTAATAACAACGAAGCTCTAGAAGCCAAACTTGAAAGCTATGGATTGGTTTGGGTGATGGGTGGCAACACCTTTGCATTACGCCAAGCTATGAGAATGAGCGGCTTTGACCTCATTATCAAAGACTTAGTAGCTGACGAAGCCTTAGTTTATGGGGGATTCAGTGCTGGCAGCGTAGTGGCAACACAAACACTAAAAGGGATTGAGCTTGTTGATTATCCAAAGCAAATGCCTGAAGGTTATAATAAGGAAATTATATGGGAAGGACTCGGCTTTGTAGATTTCTCAATTGCTCCCCACTATCGTTCTGAGCATCCTGAAAGTGAAGCAATAGAGAAAGTCGTTCAGTACTTCAGGGATAATAAGTTGCCTTACAAAGCATTGCGTGACGGTGAAGTATTGATAATAAATGGTACTAATTTAAGTTTATTTAAATAGAGTTTTGTCCTAATAAGTTCCTCTGTGTCCCTCAAATACGTTTATGTTTAAACAGAGTTATCGTAAATGAGTTTTTTGGTAAACTAGATTAATGAAGATAGCTATTTTAGGCGCCAATGGTTACATCGGGCACAATCTTATACAAAGACTTATCAATAAAACTCCTCATACAATAGTTGCACTTTCTCCTAATGCAGAAACGATGCAATTCAGCCATAGTCGTTTGGCAAAGCATAATGTCAATGTATTCGATACCGAAGTTTTAAAATTGTATATGAAAGATTGTGACATAGCCTACTATCTGATACATATGATGGCGCAGAAAAAATTAGATTTTGCTGAAGCTGAAACAAGCGCTGCTGAAAGTTTTTGCGAAGCTATCGTTAGCACAAATGTTAAGAAAGTAATTTATCTCGGCGGGCTAGGCAACGATTACGAAAAATTGTCCAAGCATCTTGCTAGTCGACATAAGACTGGGGAAATATTAAGAAGTGGACCTGCACAAGTAATAGAATTTAGAGCATCGATGGTAGTCGGCAGGGGCAGTATTTCGTACGATATTATTGCAAATTTAGTGCATAAGCTACCGATACTGACATTACCCAAATGGGCTAAGACCCTAACGCAGCCTATCGG
>JALYQY010000061.1 GCA_030855585.1 bacterium
CTTCATGCCCACGTTTAAGCGCCTCTTCTTTTAACCGCTTGGTCGAATAGTTGCCAGGACCGTTTGATAAGATTGCAATTTTCATAATCTTTACCATCTCTCCATTTCTTTGGATATATATCTTCCAAATGCTGCTGCTTTTTTAGACTCAAAACTAGAGCCTACCATATCAGGGTTATAATTTACCTCTAAGATATACCATTTTTTGTTAGAATTGTCCTGAATTAAATCAATTCCAGCTATTTGTCGCTGCAATACCTTGCTAGACTTTATAGCTATCGATGTAAGCTTACTAGGAATTTTACCAGCCTCAACTAAAGTAGCATTACTGCCACCCTTTGGTTTATTCAGATGTATTTTCTCCGGCTCTGCGTGCTTGACTTGGCTGCGTTCAACCATCATTACGGCATCATTTCCTAGCACTAAAACACGACTAAATCCCTTGTTAGGAATATACTTTTGAGCAACAAAGTAGCATTCTTTGGACGCATTTTTTAATTTAGTTAAAAGGTCACTTTTAGTCTCAATATAGTAATTATTCTTACCACGATCAGAAAATACATCCTTTAATACGAGTGGTAGCCCTACATACGAAATTACTTCGTCTACGTGTTTTGTCATTGTATCTGTGGCCATGGCTACCCCTCGTGGTATCGGAAGCCCGTAAGTATTGAGCAGCATCATTTCACTTAATTTACTAGTAGAAACAGATTGTCCTATCTCTTCATCCCTAAATATAACGTTACGATATCGCGCGTATAGCGCGATTGCAATTGCTTGTTCTAAGTATTTTTTATAATTTTTAAAGTAGATAATCTTTGAATCCGCTAGATCTTTTCCTGTACTGACAGTCGTAACTTTTGGATGTTCATCAAACCAAAATGCTAAATCATTATAGTGCGTAAGATTTATTTCTATATCTACGGCATTTTCTTTAACTAGCGAAAAAAATTTCTCAGATTTTTCATCATTTCTAGATGTCAATATCGTAAGATTATTATGTTTAGTAAACTCATCTACAGGCGAAAGTACATAGCTGGCAGAAACATCCACCAAAAACCGTTTCTTCAGAAAGTTTTTGCCTAACAAGATAGGAAAATGATTTCGTGATCGATCAGCCAAGCTAAAGCGTGCCTTAATTTGGCGATCACCGATGGCTACTTTTAATTTAACTACGTAGCGTATTTCTTTTTCGCCGAATGAATTTTTTACTGGAGTAGTTTTATATTCTGTTGTACTGATTCTATCGCCAGTATAAAAAACTGAGCCGGCACTAAATAGGCAAAACGACAATACCCCTTCGATCTCTATAATGTCGCTAGCCCATACCGCGCAGCTGTCCGCACCAGTATCAATTTTGGCAGGAACATTATAAATACTTGCATCAGGAAAATGCAATAATTCTACAGAACCAATACGATTAATTATTGAAGTATGTTCCATGGAGGTTATTTTTGATTATGCTTAATAATATATACTATTATAGCACAATATTTATTTATTTTCAACAGTTTTACTGCGCTGAGTCTATGATTTAAGACTTATTCATTTTGATTTCTATCCAATCGAGATATTGGGCAGAAATATCACGGCCAATGCCTAAGCTAGGGTAAGTATGCAGGCCAAATGAGGGATTGGCATTAATCTCTAATAGCGTATGTGAACTGTCGTTTACAATAAAATCAGCTGCGCCCGTCTCCATGCCCGCAGCGCTTAATATTTTCCTACTATCGGCCGCAACATCAGAACTAACCGTATCAGTTATATCCTCGCAAGTACCGCCCATACCGATATTTGCCGCGCCCACCACCACATATTGCTCGTCATTTACAGATAGTTCGTCTATTTTATGCTCAAGGTGTGCCTCAGCCGCCGTGACATCTATTACGTTCAGCTCCGTCATGTAACCTAAACCTCTTTTTTCAGATTCATTTTCTGCAAGTATAAGCTCGCGTATACTACGCTCGCCATCGCCCGTCACTGCTGCAGGATGCCTTATAGCAGCCGCTGCCAGCTCACCACCAACTATGACAACTCTTACGTCCTTACCCTGCAAATGCGGCTGAACAATAACAACAGATTTATAAGCCGATGCGCGCTTGAATGCGCTTCTTACTTGTTCTGAAGTTGTAAGCGCAGTTGATACGCCGTTACCATGGGCTGCTCCAGCCGGTTTAATAGCTATTTCGCCGTACCTTTCAAGTAGTTTTAAGCATTCTTCCTCATCTTGGACTTTATGTGTGGCTGCAACCGGCACAGCGTTTTCTTGTGCCAAAATATAAGTAGCATACTTGTCATCCGCTACCGCAACAGCAGTAGCAGGCGTAAATGGCGATAGGGTACTCTGCAATATTATCTGACGGTTCTCTGGCAAATAGTACTTGAGTATGCCAGCAGTCTCACTTAGTACTTCTACCTTCCAGCCACGAGCTTCTGCAGCATGCTTAATCAATCTGTTGGTTATCTTTAACATATACTGGAGTTTAGCTTATTACCCAGTTAAAAGGAAACTTCTAGCCATTGAATCGGTCGACGCGCATGTAAACGAATACAATAACCGTAATCAAAATTATAAGGATGCCGACTATCATCGTAAAGAATCCGCCCTGGTCTTGATTCAGAGGTTTCATGATTAGTTTGTATTATGCACTACAAGCGTAAGCTTTTCTAGCGGAAGAAGCCTTTTTTATTGCCGCCAGCGGCTTTGAACTGTTCTAGCAGCTCTTTTTGGGCCTTATTTATTTCGCGTGGAGTTGCAACATTAAGGGTTACGATGTGGGCGCCTCGTGAACCGCCGCGCAAATGAGGAACGCCATGACCGGATAGTTTAAAGTCAGTCCCGCTTTGGGTACCGGCCGGCACCTTCATTTTTATAGCACCATCAACCGTTTCTACCTTAATTTCTGCGCCCAACGCCGCATCGATCATCGAAATCGTTTCTTCGGATAAAATTAAATCACCTTCGCGGGTAAATCGTTTGTGAGCTTTTACCCGGACGTTTACATACAAATCGCCCTTGGGGGCATTGGCCATTGCTTCGCCGTGCTCGCGCAGGCGAATAGTCGCGCCGTCATCGATACCGGCCGGAATCTTAAGCCTTACTTCTTGATTCTTGGATTTTGTACCCCTCCCTTTGCATACTGTACAAATTTTTTCGGGGATCTGACCGCTGCCGCGGCAGGTTGGACAAATACTGGCTTGTTGAATATTGCCGAAGATAGTGCGGGTTACATTAACAACTTGGCCAGAGCCTTTGCAGGTGGTGCAGGTTTTCATGCCGTGCCCAGGTTCGGCCGTTGTGCCCTTGCAATGTTCGCAGGCATCTTCCATGACCATATTAAGTTCAACTTCTGTTCCAAATATTGCCTGCTCAAAACTAATTACCACTTCTGTTTCTACATCTCGACCCCGTTTGGCCCTAGATTGTCGCTGCTGGCCACCCCCAAAAAAACTGCCAAAAATATCACCAAAACCAAGATCACCAAAGTCAAAGTTTACATTCTGACCCTGACCTCCAAAGCCACTATAGCCAGCAAATGGATCTCCGTCACTGGCAGCACTTGATCCTACGCCAGCATGACCAAACTGATCATAGCGCTGGCGTTTTTTATCATCTTTTAAGACTTCGTAGGCTTCATTAACTTCTTTGAATTTTTCTTCGTTGCCACCTTCTTTGTCGGGATGAAACTCAATAGCTTTCTTGCGGAAAGCTTTTTTGACTTCGTCGGCACTAGCAGACTTGCCCACGCCTAATACTTCGTAATAATCACGTTTACTCATAAGATAACCTACATTTTAGCACTCTACAGGGTATGAG